>JACBOA010000003.1:95000-162068 GCA_013403005.1 Methanobacteriaceae archaeon
ACACTTCTTCTCTTTTTTCTTTTTATTTTTAAAATCAATAGCTAATTTTTAATTAATTCAGAATTTTTCCATCATACCTTCTTAATCCATAATTTTTTATATTATTCCTAACTGGGTTGATAACAGGTAAATTCCTGCAATTACAATTATAATACCGGCTAACATCCTTATCCCTGATGAATATTTTATTATTTTTTCTAAATTCATTTTTGATAGTACAAATGCCAAGATCAGCAGGGTAAATGAGAATCCAAGGGAGAATAACAGCATATTAACAATACTGTAAATTATATCACCAGTAGATGCACTGTAAGCTGCTACTGCCACTATGTAAGGTCCAAAACAGGGAGACCAGGCTAAACATGTTATTAATCCTATGATAAATGAGCTTGAAACATTTTTATCCACAGGGGTGGAATGGCCGACGCTAAATCGGTTGGGATATAAAAGGATGACTACTCCCAGGATAATCAGAAAGATCGATGCTAATATTCTAAAGTAGAACAAGTAATGATTTATTGCCGCAGTAAAAAGTACCGTCAAAATGGTTATGATGGCAAATAACAAAAAAAATCCACCGACAAAGGAAATGGTGTAACTGAGCTCCTTTCTTAAAAGAGAATGCCCCACCACTATTGGGATCAGTGGTAAAACACAGGGAGATAGCACTGATACTATTCCGGCAGAGAAAGAAATTAAATAATCAAGCATCTTTTTAATCCTATATTCTGTTTACTTAGTTATATCATTTTTACGAAGTTTTCGGGACTTTGATATCCGGAAATGGTTTTTACCAGGTTTCCACTGGAGTCTAAGATTAGTATAGTGGGATAGCTGTAGATCTGATATCTTTTCATGAATTCTGGATTTTCATCACCGTTGATTTTTAAAAGCACATAGTTTGAAAGTTTCTGTGTTACCCTGGCATCCTGTAGGGTGTTTTTATCCATCTCCTTGCAGTAACCGCACCATGGAGCATGGACATCTACCATAATCAATTTATTGGTATTTTGGGCTGTATTTAAAGCCGAATTGAAATCTGTTTCCCATTTGAGGCCATCTGATGATGATGCATCATTATCAGTTGACGTCAACAGGTAAGCTCCCAGTACACCAGCCAGAATCACTGCAATTATGATAGCAATAAATCCAATCTTCATGATATCTCATTTAAAAATTAGTTTATAATATAGTTACTCTAATCATCTCTACTTTTTTATATCTATTACTTTAATCTAGATTATTTTACTTTTAATATCGTATTTCCTACATATCCTCTCAGATCTTTTGTGGAGAGCTGCTTGATAATCCCTGGAAGGGGCAAACGAATCCTTGAACATCCTTTTTGTCTTTTCTAAAACTTCAGGGAAGTATTCTTCCAGGATTTTGTAGTAGCGAACCTTACAGTCTTTTGGTTTGTCCCCAAATAATGTTAAACCAGCAACCAATACAAAATTAGCCCCATATTCCTTTATCTTACCAATCGCTTCATCCAGGTGCTCTTCTGAATCCGATAAAAATGGGAGCACTGGCATGAGATTGGCACCCACCAGGAACCCCTCATCACTGAACTTCTTCATGGCCCCGAACCTTTCTTCTACAGTAGAAGCCCCTGGTTCGAAGATATCAACCAGAACCGGATCTACCGTAGAAAATGAGAAAGAAACTATCATCCCGTGGTCCAATTTACCCTGGAATCTCTTAGGCAGAACCGCCTTTTCATCTATCTTTTTTAAAAGTTCCATATCTCTTAAGATCAGGGTGGATTTGGTGTTGACGTTTACTGGAAACTTGAAACGGTAAATTATCTTCAAAAGCTCCCGGGTAATCTCCAGTTCCTCTTCAATGGGAGGATAAGGATCGGTAGAAGATCCTAAACCTATAAAACCATACTCCCCCTTACGGGCCCGGTTTTTAAGCTGTTTATATAGAACCTCCGGTGCATTGGTCTTCACCTGCAGAACACTGGTCTCCTCACCACCATATACACTACCATGGATATAGCAATAGGTACAGTTTAAAGCACAGCCCATGAAAGGATTCACAGTATAATCTACTAAAAACCAGTCGTCATGACTTTTAAGCTTGTTTAGAACGGATTTAACCTTTACTTCTTTGAAAAAATTAAATCACCTACATTTCAAACGATACTTCTGGATATCCTACACCAGCTTCAGGTAATAGAATGTGTTGTGTATTCAGATATAAAGACCATTGATATGTATAGCTAAAGAATGTCATAATACATCCAAGCCACACAGTAAATCATTGGGTTCACATCCCCCTGAACGGTTTTTTTTATCGACATACTATTATCACTCATAGACCATAATTATATTAAATGAAATAATTTTTTTTTTGAACTCCCTGAGATCAAGTTCAGATGGATTAATAAATTATGAAACTAAACAGATAATTATAATTTTCCTATTGTAAACAAGAAATAGAGATAAAATGGTTAAAATAGAACCTTTTGAAAGTTATTCATTGAAATATGATGCCTGGTTTGACGAAAACATATTTACTTATAAATCAGAACTGCAGGCAGTTAAAGAGTTGTTACCTCAAAGTAAAAATGGTGTTGAAGTTGGTGTAGGTAGTGGGCGCTTTGCAGCACCACTTGGCATCAAATTAGGCCTCGATCCTTCCAAAGAATTAGGAAAAATCGCAACAAAAAGAGGTATAAAATTCGTTGAAGGAGTTGCTGAACTACTTCCATTTAAAGATTCACAATTTGATTTTGTTTTAATGGTTACTACAATATGTTTTCTGGATGATGTTGAAAAAGCCTTTAAAGAAGTTAATAGAGTTCTAAAATCTGGAGGCTGTCTAATAATCGGATTTATAGATGCTAATAGTCCACTAGGGCAATTTTATGAAAAACATAAAAATGAAAGTACCTTTTACAAGGATGCAACATTTTATTCAGTAGAAGAAGTCATATCCATTATGAAAAAAGCCAATTTTAAAGATTTTAGTTTTAGACAAACATTGTTCCAACCAAAGGAAAAATTAAAAAACATAGAATCTGTAAAAAAAGGATTTGGAGAAGGCTCCTTTGTAGTAGTTAAGGGGATTAAGCAGGAAAAAAGAAGATAAGAATAATATAAACTATTTAATACTCACTTGTCTTTCTATAAGTGGGGGGTGAAAAATTTATGAAAAAAAGGACATCAAACAGATCCTTTAACCTGGGTAACATAGGAAGCAAAATAATCACAGTAGACTGGGTCAACGGCCTCGCCACCGCGATCTTAAGGGGGTGATGAAGGACCAGGCATAGCCACGGTAACTGCATCAGATTACCAGACAGTACAGACCTTCGTAACCATCCTGGAAGCACCCACTGATGTCATAGGTATGAAAAACACAGGAACACCAGTAACCTACCTGTTAACGGCTTTAATACTGCTTATAGGTGGGTTAGGACTGGCGAGGAGGAAATAACCCCTCTTATTTTTTATTTCTTCAAGTGATCTTAAAAGAGGATAATATGACCAATATAGAATACTTTAAAGACAAGATTTGTATAGTAACCGGTGCTAATTCAGGTATCGGATATGCACTGACCGAAGAACTCTTAAAAAGGGGAGCCATAGTATATATGGCCGGGCGCAACCCAGAAAAGGTTTAAAAAGCTGCCGAACAGCTCTCCAATTACAGTGATCAAATCCACACCATCATCGTGGATGTTACAATCCAGAAACAGGTGCAAAAGGCTATAGAGGATACAGCAGAGGAAGCAGGTAGGCTGGATTTCTTATTTAACAATGCAGGAATAGGCGGTACCATGCCATTTGAGACAGCTACTCTGGATGATTGGAAAAGGATCATAGACGTCAACCTGTGGAGTGTTATCTACGGAGTACACACCGCCGTGCCCATCATGCTCAAACAGGGATCTGGCCATATAGTTAACACATCATCACTTGCGGGTTTAGTTCCTTATCCCATGCAGGTTATCTACGACGCTACTAAGTATGCTGTGGTAGGTCTTTCTGAAAGTTTACGATACGAGTATGCTGAGAAAGGGATCAGTTTTTCCGTGATATGCCCTGGTGACATCGCCACCCCCATATTCAGTAAGATAGTTGGTAGTGAGGGTGGTGGTGCGGAAATCCCGGAAGGAGCATATCCTGTGGATGAAGCAGTAGCTTACAGTCTTGATAAGGTTAGTGAAGGTCACGGGCGGATAATAGTACCTGAACAGCCTAATAGCGATATATATGGGGGATACATCCTGGGAAATGAGCAGGTGGAAGAATTCCTCCTAAAACATGCCCACGACCACCGGATAAAATTTGAAAAAGAGGGCCGGTTTATTTAACTTTCTAAAATTTATTAGCTCTCTGAAAAAATCCAAATCATAATTTAGAAAAAATATAGGTGTCTTAAGCAAGCTTACAATTGTTGGGAGTAAAAATTAATAATATTGATAATAGGGGAATATTTCCGTGGAAAGCTTAGAAGTAGTGAAATTATTATTCAGGGATTGGAAGGGTTCCTATAGGTGGCTGGTTTTTTCATTGTTTTTAGTGGTGATAAGTGTCTCTGGAACACTTTTAATACCTTACTTCAGTTCCTTTTTGATAAATGATGGTATAACAGCGGGGAACAGTGATGTCATGGTAAGGTATGGTATTTATATGCTTATCATGGCGGTTATCGTAGGGATCTGTGAATTTTTAAATGTAGCTATTGCCGTTTCCTTTTCAGAGAGAAGCTGCCATGGACTGCGAAGTGGAGCATTTGCCCATATTCAATCATTCTCCTTCGGTGGTCTGGATAAATACAGTTCCAGTGATCTTCTGGTACGTTTAACCACCGATATCCAGAACATAAAAATCGGGATCCAGCAGACATTACTCAACGTGTTCAAGTCCCCTCTACTCTTAATAGTGTCACTGTTTTTCCTTTATATTACAGCTCCCGGGCTTATGTGGGTAGCTGCGATTTTAGTTGTTGTAGAATGTCTAATACTGGTAGTATACTTATGGTTTTCCACTAAAGCTTATGAAAAAAAACAGGTTAAATATGACAGGCTCAATGAGGTTCTGAGGGAAAGTATGTCTGGTGTAAGAGTGGTGAAGGCCTTTGTAAGACAGGATCTTGAAAATCAGCGTTTCCAACAAGCATCAGAGGAACTTCGTGAATCTGCCTTAAAACCTCAATATTACTATGCTTTCATTACACCCACCCTTATGATGCTGGTTTACCTGGGTTCAGCGGGAATATTATATATTGGAGGAACAGGATTGCTTCAAGGCACTGGTTTAACCCTGGGTGGTGTAACCGCTGCCATGACATATTTAATCATGGCATTAATTCCCATTACAACTTTAGGATACATGATCCCCTTCCTCACCGCTGCCATATCTTCTCTAGGACGTGTTTACGAAATAATAAATGAAGAAACTGATATTGTAAACGTAGAAAACGTAAACCCAGTTGACACCGATAAGTAAAGGGTGGTGTAACCTTCAAAAACGTGAGTTTTAGATATCCTGTTAAAGATGAAAATCAACCCACCATGGCCTTAAAAAATATAAATCTTAACATCGAACCAGGAGAGGTTGTTGGAATTTTAGGGGCAACCGGTTCTGGAAAATCAACACTGGTGAATCTTATACCACGTTTTTATGATGTAACCGAGGGTGAAATAACAATAGATGGGATTGATGTGCGTGAAATGCCACTGGAAACCCTCCGTTACGTTGCCGCTGTTTGCCTCCAGGGCAGTAACTTCTTCTCGGGTACCATCCGTGACAATTTAATTTCAGGAGTTATGGATGTCGATGCCGTGGCACAGGCTGCTCTAGATTTTGGTGTCCATATCAATCGTGACAATCTATTTCCAGGACCTATAGATTCCAGTTATGATGCCATGGTACGGGCAGCTGAAGCTGCAGATGCCCATGAATTTGTAAACGCCATGCCTCAAAAATATGATAGCGTTATAGCTCGAGGAGGCGCAGACTTATCTGGTGGACAGCGTCAAAGACTTTCCATAGCCAGGACCCTTATGATAAATCCTAAAATTCTTATCTTAGATGATTCTACCAGTGCCGTTGATGTGGCCACCGAAGCCCGCATCCAGGACTCTATACGGGACTTAATGAAGGGCACAACCCAGATCATAGTGGCCCAGCGTATAAGTGCAGTTATCACCGCAGACAAAATAGTGTTAATGGATAACGGTGAAATAACTGCCGTAGGAAGTCATGAAGAACTTTTAGAGTCTAACAAACTCTATCATGACATATATGCTTCTCAGTTTGGTGTTGAAGTTCAGGGACAGGGGGTGGTAGGATGAACAACAATAACAAAGAAGCAAAACCTAAAGGCATGATGACCAATTTAAAGAGACTTCTAGGTTATCTCACCCGTTACAAGGTTCGTTTCACGTTGATGATTGCCATTATGCTGGGATATTCCATCATGCTAGCCATCATCCCCACCATATCCGGAGTACTTATGAACATTCTTTCCGGAAGTTCAGGGTCACTAACAGAGCTTCAAAATACAATCCTCGTCTTAATTGGTGTTGTAATATTGTTCTGGGTTTTTGGAAATGTATCTCAGAGGATACTGGCAGTTATAGCTCAGAAATCACTTTATAATCTAAGAACGGAACTTTTCAGTAAGATACAAAAGTCCTCCCTCAACTTTTTCGATAAACGACCGATAGGGGAATTAATGAGCAATGTAACCAACGATTTAGACTTAGTGGACCAGTTCTTAAGTGTAAGCTTTATGAACGTGCTTCAGGGGATGATTACCATCATCATAGCCACCATCTTCATGATACTCATAAACCCCTACTTCACCATCCTAACTTTTATAACTATCCTGGGTATGCTGGCCATTTCAGGGCTTCTGGCCAGGATAGCTGGAGAAGCCTTCGGACTCTTGCAGGAGCAGATGGCCGAACTTAACGGATATGCCGAGGAAAGGATGTCCGGCCAGAAAACAGTGGTGGCCTTCAATCAACAGTGGCCATTCATACAAAAATTTGATAAGATGAGCCAAAATGCAGATGAAATAGGTGAAAAGGCACAGCTTTCTTCCATGGCCAATACCGCGGTTGCCCTGGTTTTCCAAAACCTGCAGAACATCATAATATTCGTAGTGGGCGGATACCTGGTGCTCCAGCAACAGGCCGCCTTCGGGGATTTAGTAGCCTTTATCGGTTTTAGCTCAGTTTTGATGCAGCCTTTAACTCAGATATTCGCCTTCTACAACCAGATCATATCAGCAGTAGTAGGTGCCGGCAGAGTGTTCCAGATAATGGATGAAGAAACAGAATTACCTGATAAAGAAGACGGCCCACCAATGCCCCCAGTAGAAGGCCATGTGGAATTTATAGATGTTGATTTCAGCTACGTGTCCGGCCATAAGATACTTAAAAACAACAGCTTCACTGCCAACCCCGGCCAAATCATAGGCCTCTGCGGACCCACCGGGGCAGGAAAAAGTACCATCATGAACATCCTCACCAGGTACTACGACATAGATTCCGGCGAAATAAGGGTAGACGACCACCGCGTCGATGAAGTCCAGCAGGACACCCTCCGGATCCAGATAGCACAGGTACTCCAGGAACCATTCCTCTTCACCGATACCATCATGAACAACCTCAGGTACGCCAGAGAAGGAGCCACCGATGAGGAATGTATCCACGCGGCAAAACAGGCCAACGCCCACGACTTCATAATGAGACAGCCCCAGGGATATGATACCATACTACGGGCTGGGGGAGCTGACTTAAGCCAGGGACAGCGACAGATGCTCACAATCGCCCGGGCAATGGTAGCCGACCCACGCATGCTCATCTTAGACGAGGCCACGAGTAACGTAGACACCCGGACCGAGAAACTCATCCAAGAAGGCCTACTCAAACTACAAGAAGGCAAAACATCGTTTATAATCGCCCACCGACTATCAACCATACAAAACTCTGACCAGATACTCGTGATCAACGATGGAGAGATAATAGAAAGAGGCAGCCACCAGGAACTACTGGATATGAAGGGGTTCTACTACGACCTTTATATGAGTCAGTTCCGGGGTAAAATAGATGACATATGTGCAAGTAAATAAAATACCACTGTAATAATATAGTTTATTGAGTCTAATCCATGGTATATCTTATTATTTTCTTTCCTTTTGTTTTAATAAGTCCAATTCTAGCCAGGTCTTTAATAATAAGCTCTACAAAGTCAGAATCAAGACTGAATTCAACATCAAGTTCATCATAATTAAAAATTTTATCGTTAAACAGTTCAGTTGCATCAAAAATAAATTTCCTGTATTTAACTTTCCTATGCTTCTCAAGGGTTGACAGAATTCCATCTGCAATTACTGAAACCATCTGAATCTCTTCAATAACATCCTCATTTACCACAGGTAATTCGGAAAGAGAATCTATTAAATCATTCTTCTGTAAAATGAATTCCAAGCCCAAATTTAAATTATATGTTACATAGATATTGGATGCAAATTTCAATCTGAAATCAGCACCAAAAAATAGATCCTCCGCGTGAGTAACATTCAGATACACGCCATACATAAATCTGGCATAGGGATCCTCAGAATCGCTGTGAAAATTAACACTTTCTATTATAGGAGTGATTAAGAACTGTCTTTTCCAGTTGAAATCAAGCAATTTAGCAAAGTTATCTCCGGGATACTTAGAGTTTACAATATCATTAGGATCATCAGAATCTCCTTGAAATGAATCATCAGGTCCATGTTCATCTGGTTTATTTGATATTGGCAAATCTGACTCTTTTGTATCGTTTTCATCATCCGGCTTTTGAAATATTTCAGAATCTAAAACTTTTTGAAATATTTCATTGGTTTCTTCCTTTAATACCTTTATATCTCTAAATTTTTCATTTAAATCCATTTCTGCGTCAATTTCGAAAAGTCTATCCTCAGCTTCACTGGGATTTTTATTTACCAGTTCTTTAAATTTTCCACTTTCAAAAAGCTTTTTTAAAACAGTTAATGCGATGTACAAATAATCCGCAGGATTTTCTTCAACATATACATTATTTCTATATTCCTTATTAGTTTCAAATATCTTTTCAGCATTTTTTAATTCATCCAAAGCCTTTTCATATGCTGAATTTAGATAATAATGCTTTGAAACATCATGGTGAATTTTTTTTTCTATTTTAGCCCTTCCCAAATAGTGAAGTTCCCTCACAGCCTCTGTTGCGTCTTCTACTGAATCAAATTCTATTTCGATCATATATCCACCTGATATAAAAGTAGGGTTTCAAAGATATCAATCTATCTATTTGTTTAAAAACCAGATTATTTTCATTTTTTAAATAACTCCAACCAATATCAACTGGCACTCATTATATTTTTTTATCCAGTAATTTTTATAGTTATACAACTATAGCTTATAACAAGATTTACTAATTTTTTACAGGACTAAATCATGAAAATTAAAGAACTGACCCATGAAATCCGGGAAAAATCCCTGAGAAAGATAGATAAAAAATCACCACGAGAACTATCAGCCAGTTGGTTCGGAGAAGACCTGCTTTACTCCGGGAAAGGAAACGCCATTTTTATTATTTTACCAACTACGGGATGTGCCCATGCACTTTCTGAGTCTGGTGGGTGCACTATGTGCAGTTATATCGCTGATTCGCCCCTTGAAAAGGTTTCTTCTGATGAATTAATTGATATATTTAAAAATTCAATTGAAAGGCATGAAATTAAACCTAAAACCGTGGTTAAAATCTTTGTCTCGGGGAGTTTCCTCAACGAAGATGAAATTCCCCGGGAAGCCCGGGATGAAATCCTGAAACTCCTAAATAAGGAAGAAAACGTGGAGGAAGTGGTGGTTGAATCCAGGCCAGAATACGTTAATGAAGAGGTAATGAAAGCCTGCTGCAGCCTGATACCAGATAAGATATTTGAAGTAAGTATTGGACTCGAGAGCAGCAGCGATTACATCAAAGAATATAAGATAAACAAGGGATTTTCCAATGAAGACTTTGAAAGGGCTGTTAATGTAGTTAAAAGTCTGAAATCAGATTATAAAGTAACATCTAAGGCATACTTATTTGTTAAACCAATTCTAACCTCTGAAAAAGATGCTATTGAAGATGCTGTTGCCTCTGCTGAATACGCTGTAGAAGTTGGTGTTGATCGGATATCTTTTTGTCCTGCCACTATTCATAAGGGAACTTTGATGGAAGTTCTCTGGCGCAGAGGTTCATACCAGCCTCCGTGGATTTGGAGTATTCTAGAGATAATTAAAAGAGTCCGAAGTTCCATTAAAATCCCAGTGATAATGGATACCTCTGGTTTTGGGACAAGGAGAGGGCCTTTTAATTGTAAGAAATGTAATAAGAAACTTAAAAATTTAATAATCGAGTCTAACCTTGATCAGTCTATTCCTGATGAGTTTGATTGTGAATGTAAGGTGAAATGGGAAGCAGATGTTGAATATTCTGATTTATCAAGATCAAACACCCTTTTAAGTGATAAAATCTAATTTTAATCTCAAAAATATGATTGGAATAAGCGCAGACTTCGACCCGGTCCACAAAGGCCATGCGAAGTTGATAGAAAAAGCCCGTGAGCTAGCAGATAAAAAGGGAAGTGAAGTTGTAATCTACCTCAACAAAGGTTACAGTGCCAACCACGCCCCATTCTTTTCTAGTTTTGAAGCCAGATCCCGGATGGCCTTGGAAGCTGGTGCCGATAAGATAGTTCCCATTGAAGGTCTGCACCACAGATTAACTCTGGCATACACCGTGCCCATCAGGATAGCCATGATGATCGAAGACGGGGTAAGGGATTATGTTGATGCAGCTGATATTTCAACCCCCCGGGTGGAAAAACTCTCAGCAGAATACGCCAGGAAGGGGATATTCAGTGGTATTCCCCGTAACCTGCCAAACAGGAATGTAATCAGATGGTTTGCAGTGAACGATTTCCTTTACAAGAAATATCACAGGAAGATGAAGTTTCACATAATCCCCGAGTATAAGATGGATGGGGAGAAGATCTCTGGACGGAATATCCGCCAGGAGATACTGAGAAATCAGTTAACAATACCTAAAAATATTAAACGTCTTTTACCGGATTCTACTGTGGAAATCCTGGAGCAAGAATTTGAAAACCACCATCTACCTGGTGAAAGGAATATGGATGTCCTTACACAGAGATTAAATAATTATTCACGGTCTAAACTTCTAAATATTGCCCATATCAATGCTGATGCAGCTGATGAACTGGTTAAAGGCAGGAAGTACAGACTGGAAAACCAGATCTGGGCATCTCTAAGGAAAGCAGGTTACGGTCCTGTTTTAAGCAGACTGGCCACAAGTGCCGCGGAAGAAGATGTAACCAAACAGGAAGTCTTCCAGTTAATCAGGGATTACGAGAAGGAAGGAATCATCCCCCCGGACATGACCACTGGTAAAGTAATTGAAAGGGCCTGGTTCGTTGCTTCAAAGGCCAATGAAGGCCTAGCATCTTCAGAGGCCCATAAGATGTTCCGGAAGGGTAAAACTATAAGAGATCCCCCACTTTACACCCTTGATGGGGGTTTGCACCTTAGAACCTTTGAGGTGGATTCCATTAAAGCAGGTATGGAGGCGGAATTATTCGTGGACAAGCGGGGTGCGATTGCCTGCCAGATCCGGGCTCCGGATCGTAAGATAAAAAGCCCCCTCAAACTTCCAGCTAAATTTGCAACATATCTACGTCTTCTTGTTGATTCTCAATTCATTCCCTTAAAGGCCCAGATTGTAAAGAAAAAGGAAGGTTTCAGGGTTAGAATATCCATTACAAAGTAGTTTTTCTTATTCTGAAATTTTCTTTAAAAACAAGTCTGGATGGCTAAAAATTTCACCCTTGTATAGACCAGTAAAAACCATTCTGCATGATGGCCTGCTCACAGAAGCTCTTAAAATAAATTTTATGGATATATTAGCTGATAAAGGGATAAAATTGCCAAAGAAATTGAGAAGAGCAAGATGATCATGAAGTACTAGTTATCAGCGACTTAGATATTTATTTTTGTATCATTTTTCTTTTTTTTATAAATTTATATACCTTCTTTTGGAGATATTCCCGCCCAATTAATGGTCGGTCTAATTTTAGACAAAAAATTCTATTTCTGTACTACTTTCAGAATTTAAAACCGAAAATATTAAATATGAAAGAATTTAATTAATCGATAGAATTATTAATAATATTTAGGCGGGATTAAGTGTTAAACAAGTCAAGAACTGGTTGGATGGCCCTTTTTGTCATTTCTTTATCTTTATTTATCATCGGTTTGGATAGCACTTTTATGAATGTAGCTATGATTTACCTGGTAAAAGACTTGAACACCACCCTAGGATCTGTACAATCCATAATAGCCATCTACACCCTAATAATGGGTTGTTTCGTACTTTTCGGAGCAAAATTGCAGGATGTGATGGGTAGAAAAAAGACATTCCTTACTGGAGCTATAATCTATGGAATAGGGACCATAATAGCTGCTACCAGTATTACCAGCAGTATGCTGTTACTGGGATGGTCTGTGATCGAGGGATTTGGAGCCGCATTAATGCTACCTGCTACAACAGCAATAACCACTGCAACCTACTCTGGTAAACAGCGGACCTTTGCACTGGGAATTATAGCAACAATTTTCACCATATCAGTGGCCATAGGGCCATTATTAGGTGGTTTCCTTACCACATTTTACTCCTGGAGATGGGGTTTTGCACTGGAAGCTATAATTGTTCTCATCATACTTCTTTTATCAAAGAACATCCTGGAATCAAAGCCCACCTTAAAATGGTCTGATATAAATATTAAAGGGGTTATTCTCTCTGCATTTGGAATTTTACTGATAGTTATCGGATTATTACAGTTGAATACTCCGGCTGCATGGGTTAATTATGCAGGAACAATCATAAATCCTGTAGGATTTACAGTAGCCATAGCCATGATATTAACTGGGTTTTTACTTCTAATAATATTCTTTTTCTATCAAAGAAAGCTTATTAAACAAAATAAAAAATCATTTATGGATGTTAATATTTTAAAGGTTCGTCCATTCACACTGGGTGTTATCTCCGTTCTAATTACATCTTTGATTATGGCGGGAGTATTCTACATTACGCCCCTCTATGTGCAGACCAGATATGATGCCAATGCTCTGATGACGGGTTTATTGCTACTGGCAGCCGCTGGAGGAAGTTTGATCTTTGCACTAAGTGGAAGTAAACTAGCCCAGTACATTAAACAAAATCACCTGGTATCCTTAGGATTTATAGTTTCTATTATTGGTATTTTAATGTTGTATTTCTCATTCTTAAACTATATAAACTTGAATATGTATGATTTGATTCCCGGGTTGTTCATTTTAGGCGCAGGCCTGGGATTGGCTCTTCCCAACCTTAACAATATTGTTCTCAACAGTTTAAAAGAGACCCAGTATGCTGACGGTTCTGGTATACAAAGCACCTTTAATAATGTGGGTTCTTCACTTGGAACTGTTCTAATTGGATTGATTTACTTTATAGCCGTTTATTTCAGTATAATATCTTCACTTCCTGTTGAATATCCCCAATATCAAAATCAACAGGCTTTGAACCAGGATATATATTCCTGGGTGGATAAAATATTACATCCTAACATGAGCACCCTTAAGGATGATCCTAATCTTGCTGTTATAACATTACATTCCAGTGCTCAGGGAATGCAGATGGCATTTTTAGTTTCAGCCCTCCTGCTGTTTGTAGGACTATTAATGTCCATTTTCATCAAACCGCCCCCATTACAGTAAATTATTTAAATTTGTCGATCTATTTTTATTAATTTTATAATGTGTTTTGTTGTAGCTATATCAGGATGTTCTTTCAGTAATACAGCTTACAATGTTACCAATAGTCCATATGGTGGGCTACTGCAGTTGCCTCGACATTCGAGAAATTCATAAAATTTTTATCAATTCTTCATATTTCTCTCTGTCTTGATTATCCATCTTTTGAAAAATTTCTTTAAAAGCTGCCCTTTTATATTCTGACATTTGACGTACAAAACTTTCTGCTTCTGGCCTATTAAGGACATAACATTTCCATAAGTTCTCATAAGGTTCCTTTGGTATAACTATAATGCCCTTATGCTCTGCAACAGCATTTAAAATATCTACCGCTGCTTTGTCAGCAGGGTAAGCATTATCAGGGATTTTAAGATCTCCAATGGGTTTGCCGTCCAGTCCTTTATTAAAGATGGGTGTTGCAACATTAGCTGGGCATATTGTTGAGAAGTAGAGGCCATTATCTCTATACTCATATCTTAAACTTTCAGTGAGGCCAGTGACCCCAAATTTTGTAAGAACATAAGGTGACTCAAAAGGAGTTGGAAAAATACCTGCAAAGGAGCCTGTGTTAACAATATGACCAGATCCCTGTTTTAACATAATAGGCACAGCAGCATGGACGCCATAAATAACACTCCAAAGATTGGTATCAATTATTGTTTTCCAATCCTCGAGGGTGGCAGCTGTAAATGGAAAACCAAAACCTACTCCTGCATTGTTGAATAAAAAGTCAATCCTACCACTTTCTTCGGCAGTATCTTCGATTGCCTTTTGTACCTGATCCTGTTTAGTTACATCCACTATAACAGTATGAATGCGATCTTCATAATCAGAAAGATGTATTGAAGCTTTTTGAACTTTTTCAGGATTACGCCCTGCCATATAAACAATACTTCCCCTTTTTAGAAGCTCTTCAGTTAACGCATATCCAATACCGGAATTTGCACCAGTTACAATACAAATCTTATCCTTATAATACTTTGATTCTACCATTTTCTCCCTCCAATTATTAAATATTATTTTATTAAAAAATATTATATATCTTTCCAAAATAGTGCTGACAGTACTCCTACATCCTGTGAATCTAAAACTACTAAAAATCTATTAAATTTCAATTTGAAAGAAATAATTTTTAATTATGCTATGTGCTGGATTTCTTAAAATACCCTGAAAATAGAAATTGATTTATATTAAAATATTTTATTTTTTACTATCGTACATTTTTAACTTCGTTATGAATGAAATAAAAATTACTAAAAACGATATTTTTGTAAAAAAAGAGAGAAACAAGTGGGGAGATTAAAAATGAAAGTTATTGTTCATGATCTGGATCCGGAAGAATTTCTTAAGGCATTTCCTAGTTTAAAAGATAGAGGGGATGTTAGGATAATAGCCGAAACAAAGGGTCCAATTAGAAAATGTATCGGTTGTTTCAGTTGCTGGATTAAAACCCCGATGCATTGCATCATGAAAGACGGCTACCAAGATATGTCAACGCAATTTATCGGAGAAGAAATTATTGTCATCAGCAGATGTGTATATGGTGGCTATAGCCGGTTTGTAAAAAACGTCTTTGACCGCTCAATCGGTAACGGTACCCCTTTTTTTGAGATACGTAACGGTGAATTAAAACATGTCTCAAGGGAGAATGGATCTCCTAATTTTGATGTATACATTTACGGGGAAAAAATCACTGATCTGGAAAAAGAAATGATGAAGGGGCTTTATATTGCAAATAAAGCAAACATGGGACAGAATACAACTGGTGAATTGCACTTCGTCAACGACATCTTTAAGGAGGTTATATTATAAATCTCGCCATGATTATGGGTAGTCCTAAAAAGAAGGGAAGCATCTCCGCTTACCTGATTGAAGAAATGGTAGAAGCAATCAGGGACAAAGGGGAAGTTTTTGTCTTCAATGCAGTGAAACCTGAGAAATTTGAACAAATCCTTTCCTGTGACCGCCTGGTGTTTGTGTTCCCCCTCTACTTCGACAGTCTACCTTCACATGTAGTCTCGTACTTGGAAGAGTTGAATGAGTTTATCAAAGACCATCCCCCCAAAAAGAAGCCATCGGTGTACGCAGTCTGCAATCTGGGATTCTATGAAGGATACCAAACCAAATGGGCACTCGGGAGAATCCGGTGCTGGGCTGAGGCAGTTGGTCTTCCCTGGAAAGCAGGTCTTGGTATAGGCGCAGGTCCTTTTACCCCCCACCTACCGCCAGAGGCACGGAATAAAACTGATAAAGGAAAAGAACAGTTCATGCAGCTGCTTCTTTCAGATACCGCCAGTGATAACATCTTTACTGAACCAGATATTCCCAAGGAGATGTATGTAGAAATTGCCAATGCCCAATGGATACCTAAGCTTGAAGCAAACGGTCTCACTGTGGATGATATCATGCATCCCTAGCAACGTTCAATGCATAGCTGGGCACATTACTTTCTCTCAACCTTTTTTAATATTAAAAATACATTTTAAAACTATTCTTAGATGTTAAATTTCATAAAAAAATGGAATATTATAATTAATTTAGATGTAGACAAAATCAATATGAACAGGTTTAATAAATATATTTATTTAATGATCAATCTGAATTTTTTTATTTTGGTTTCCTGTATTCAACTACAGGACAGGGCCAATCCCTGCAGAATGTCATGACTATCCTTCCCTGATCTGTATCTATGTGCATTCTCCAGCAGTCCTCATTATAAGATTTGAATCTTACGCTAATGATTTTTTTACCAATGAGTTTCTCTAAATCCTCTTGACAGATTTTCTCCAGGTCCGGCTTAGCCATTGGAAACCTCCTTAATGAAGCCCTATATATAATTTGATTTACAAGCAGATAATTCTTACTAATTTCTCAATCCTCAATTGATTTGAAGAGCTCTTTTAAACTATCTGGTTTTTTATCAAGCTCTATTATCCTGGAAATATATTTAAAATATTCACCTGAAGCTTCTATCATGGAAGGATGTTCATCTTCCTCTGTTGATCCCAACTGACTTTGTTCCTTCATGAATTTTAGAACTTCTTCCATCTCCTGTGATTTTCTCTGGGCATGATAGGCGCTGTTTTTTACTCGGGAAAGGGTGGATTCTCTAAAACCCGGACACTCGGTGCTCTCTAAGCATTTCATTAATTCTTCATCCAAACCCATCTGGTAGGCTAAATAGAGTGATTCAAATAACAGTGCAGAAACGCCCTTGGTATAGGAACTTCTAAACATCTTCAGGGTTTTGGCCTTACCTAAATCCGGAGATATCACTTTTATATTCAGTCCATACTGTTTCAGACTGGAAAACTGTTCCGCGTAACTTCCTGACGCTACAATCTGCACTTGTATTCCTTCCTTCTTTATACCCCCTATTATGGCTGCATCAACGGTTTTACCATTTTCAATGTAGCCCAGTGCCTCCTTAGCTGTCCCGGGTGAGATGTTATTTACATCTACGTAGATTCCCTTCACATGTTTACCCACTTCCCTAGCCACATTTACAGCTTCAGCCGGTGTAACAGCTGATATCAAAATATCAGAAATCTCTGCCAGGGTTTTATTATCTTTACACGTATTAACCCCACAATCTTCTGCCAGGACCTGTGTTTTGACGCTTCTATTTTTCAGGGAGGTGTAAACTTCCACCCCTGCATCTTTAAGCCATCCGGAAAGGGTCGATGCCACTTCTCCAAAACCTAAAAACCCTACTTTCATATTTCACCCACCATTTTGTTTAGATTAAAGTTTTAACACAACGTTATCTCCAACTTCCACGCCAATATTCAGGGCTATTGGCCGGCATTTGGCATTTAAAAGACAGAATATTGGTTTAGCACCCGGTTCTATTTCGCCCAGCCCTTCATAGTTACCCAGTCCCTTGGCAATTACCAGATCCGCTTCCTGGAATCTCTCCACAAATTCTGGTGAAAAGTCCTCGTAAATAACTCCTATGGAGTCTGTACCTATGGTTGTTAACTCAGCAACTTCATCTAAACCTATTTCCAGGGCATCAGGGATGCAGGCGTCGTTGAGTATGGGTTTTTCCTTCACCGCCACCGTAACTTCCACCTGATAGTCCTCCCTGAGTTTCTCGATTAGTAACTTGTCAAAGACGATTTCCCCAATGTTATCCACCAAGTACAGGACCTTCCCTGCTTTCTGTAACTCTTCTTCCAGTAGATCAGAGTGATCCACTGCCAGGTCCTTCTGCATGGTCTCGGTGATCAGGGCTTCTATATCCCTATCGAGTCCCAACGCACCGAAATCTATTATATTACCAGTGATAGCTGCCTTAAGATAGTTTATAAGGGAGTTATCTTCTTCCAGGAGCTTTTCGATTGCCGGTAAGAATTGCTGGGCTATCTGGTTACACTTTTCCTTCTGGATCAGGTAGGGATCCTCATTTCCAGTCCTCTCCTTTATAGTTCGGTGGATTCTGGTTCCTATCTTATTGGAAACTGCTCCTTTACGGAAATTCTTCCCTACAATACTGGTTAGCTCTTCCATTATCTCCAGTTTCAGTTCATCATCTGTTGTCGCCATATCCAGGGCCTCCCGGGCCTGCCGGAGGAAACACGGTGCGCATTCGTAGTAAACTTTCATTAAAACGTGCCTCTATTAACTTTTTAAACATTCTTTAGATTTCAAATTTTAAATTGACTACCATATATTATATATATGAAGGGGCTGGTGCCAGGCATAACAGTAAAACCAGCACCAGTGCCACAGATAATATTTTACGGTTTCTGCTTAATTTTCCCACGTTGTCCATGGCTCCGGGGTGTTCCCGGGACAGGAACAATATGATGGCCATTAAGACGGCCATGGGTATCCAGCCTAAAATCACAGTCACTATTATACCTGCAACGGAGACGATTTTATGGAATTTCCGTTTGAAAATTGACCGGGAGATGTGTCCACCATCTAAAAAGGAGACAGGCATCAGGTTGAGCATGGTAATCACTATGCCCACCCAGCCGGCGAAGGCCACTGGATGGATGCTGAGCATATACCCCTCAGGGACCACCGGGGCTGCGATGTAGGCTATAATACTCATTAGCAAGGGTGGGTTGAATATGACTGACCCGGCCTGTAAGGGCTCCACTGTGGAGAGGTATATCCCAATAAATAATACAGGGATGGTGATGATAAGCCCTGCCAGGGGACCGCTAGCCCCCAGGTCAAAGAGGGCGTTTTTATTGGGTATGGGTGATTTAACATTTATCACCGCTCCAAAGGTCCCGATGAGTGTGGGTGCCGGTATGAAGTAGGGTAGAGTGGCTTCTACATCATATTTCCTGGCGGCGAAGTAATGGGCGAGCTCATGGGTACCGAGTATGGCCATGATGGCAGCTGAGAAGGCTATTCCGTCTATGATACTGCCACTGCCAAAGTAATACCCAGCGAAAATGGTGGTTGCTATGGTGACGATGAAGAGTATAATCTGGACATGGTACCTTGATTTCCCCCTGGGGGGTGATTTACCTAATCGGAGATAGTAGTTTCCTTCAACTTCCCCCAGCCATGGTGTGTATCCTATCCCTTCCAGTTCCCTGGTTAGCTGGGCAAATCTGTCTGTATCATAATCTCCCAGTATAAAATAAGGATTTTTTGGGTCTGTTGAGTAGTTTATTATGGTGAAATACCGGGATATATGTTCTTCTAAGATTTCTGTGTTTTCCATTTACGCCCTACCCTACGTTTTCATCTACGGTTATTCCAGGCACTGTATCCTAGGCTTTCAACCACCGAATATAACCTTTATAATCTCCAGGGTGTCTCCTTCCTGGATCAACTCTTCCTCGATGACGATCGCTTCATTTTTCTTAACCACCACTGTTTCTGATGGTATCTCCAATTTCTTCAGGAACTCTTTTATGGTGTAATCCTCAGGAACATCTTCTGTTAAGTTCTCTTCTCCAAATATTACCTTGACCTGCATATTATTGTCCTCAAATTTACCAAATTAATCCCCTATTACTAAAATATTTATTTATTATAATTTATTCCCATCCCTCTAAGAAGCTGCACGCTTTACACAGTTCTCCTGCCGACGGCTCTCCGCATCTTCTACATTCACCCGTGTTTCCTTTGGGAGTTAATTCCTTCTTTAGGATAGGTTTTATCTTATCGAATCCCCGTAGAGTGGAATACATGATGGTGGGATGATCTCGAGACAGTTCCTTTATAAACTCACCTATTTCTCTCCGGAATGACTCGCCTGCATAGGGACATCCGGCAAGGTGCACATTTAAGTCGGCTGCTATGGCATAAAGCCCTATCTCCTTTTCAGGTATCTCCCGTAATGGTTTGATTTTCACGGTGAACCTTTCATCCCGGGACTCTGATTTGGGTCCGATGCGGATGAGGTTGTTGATGTTCCCTTCCAGGTAGTTCATGAGTATGGACTGGGTCTCATCGTCCAGGTTATGGCCGGTTGCTATCTTGGTGGCCCCTTCTTCCTGGGCCACCCGGTTTAAGATCCAACGGCGGAATACTCCGCAGTAGGTGCAGGCGTGCCTTGGCTCAGTATCACCCTGGCGTCTTGTATCATCCTGCCTTGTATCATCCTGCCTTGTATCATCCTGGCCCATCATCTCATCCAAGGTCCGGCCGAAGTATTCCTTGAAACTCACAACTCTATGCTTTATTCCCAGCGTTCTGGTATTAGCTTTGGCGATTTCTATTCCTTCCTCACGGTAACCCTTTATTCCTTCATCTATGGTTACCGCGACTATGTCGATGATGTTCTTCTCCCGGAGGGAGTTCAGGATATGTAAAGCCACGACACTGTCCTTTCCACCGGATAGGGCCATTAAAACCTTGTCGCCTTTTTCTAGAAGCTTGTACTTCCTTGTGTCTTTTAGAACCTTTTCGTTGATGGATTCTATGAAGCATTCCTGGCAAAGATTCTGGCCGGAATGTTTTTTTTGGATTATGATCTGCTGGTTACCGCATTTACTGCATGTGTTCATTTTAAACTCCGTGAAGATATGACATATGATTTTTTTTTATTGATACAATGGAGGTTTATTAATAAATGAATATGTTGTACTTAAATAGACAACCAATTAATATCTATATAATATAGAAGAACTTCATTGTGTTTATGTATATATTACGATACTTCGAATTACTAAAATCAGTTTAAGTTAACAAATGATAGATATTAATATAGATAGTAATCAATATAATTACTCAATAAATTATATAACAAAAGGGGATTTTCATGGCAACTCCAATAGCTACAACCCCAATACTTAAAGGTAAGGATGCTCTAAGATTTTTAAAGAAAATGGAAGAACCTCCCACTAAAGAAGAGGTTGAATTCCTGAAAAAAGCCATAGAAACCTATAAAAAACATCCTTTCTAATTTACTAGATAGTACTTAAGATTTCTCTAATTTAAGTATATCTAAATACATTGGGACAGTTTTTCTTCTTTTATCATGTATAAATTCAGCGAAATATTTCTTTTTATAAAAACCTACTGAATGTTTATACGCATCCACTGAAACATAACGTATACCAATTTTTTTACTTAATCTGACGGCCTGGCCAATTATAAGAAGTATAAGATGGGTACCTATATTTCTTCCCTGATAAGGATTACAAACACCTAAACGGCCAATCTTTAAAGCTGGAAAATCTTTATAATGAATGTCTTTATCTTTAAATTTCTCCAAATCATCGAGGTTTATTTTTATAGCATCAGCTGATAATGTAAAAAATGCTACAATTGCTCTTTTATACTGGCATAGATAAGTCACACTTATTTTTGCATTCATCTGATTGAGAGCATCTTCCCTTATAAATTCATTTAGATCTTCATCTTCACAGTCAAAATATCCTATATCATCATCAGGAGTCATCTTGTGAATATCAATATCAGATAAGTTAATTGCTTTCATCTGTGGATAATTATTAAATTAAGTAATTTAAAAATATTACTATTTATTAAATAATTATTATAAAATAATTTTCACTTCAAAACAAGGGAAAATCCTGGGTATAATTTTTACCCAGTTTGGCTGCTATCTCGGCCTTCTGGAGTTCTGCCCCCAAGTAGGTGGCGTGTTCTATTCTGCTGATTAATCCCTCTTTTATGATCATGTCATATAGGGCTTTTGCTGTTTTTCCCTGGACAGATACAGTTGGCTTCATTTTCTTGTAGTGGACTGCGTTTATCATGCCGTCTTTTACTATTATCTTGAAGCTGCCGAGGGGATCCTGGGTGAATGCGTAGTCCTCCACCCCATCTATTATGGGGACGTCGATATCTTCCTCCACTATTTCGCCCTTCCGCTTATCCTTCAGTACCAGTAAGTTGATCCCCAGATCCTTGGGGATGGAACCTCTGCTTTTAGCGAGGAACATCATCTTGGAGGAGACGTTGAGTTCATGCACACTTCCCAGTGTCTTCCCGCTTTCTTCAACGGTGAACAGTACGCTTGCTCCTAATTCCATGGCTATTCCGGATAGTAGTGCGTTTGCTCCTACTGAATCTGTGTCCAGGAGTTCTGTGACGTTGCCCACTCCCATGAAGAGGGGTATCCTGTTCCTTTTTTTGAAGTCGTGGCAGGCTATCACTGAATCCACTATGCTCTTACTGTTTATAGGGTCCAGTATTAAATCGGCTATGACGTCGATGCCCTTACATTTTATCATCAGATTTTCCAGGGAGTTGATCCTCTCTTCAATGGTGGCTGGTGTCCAGTTTCTGCTGAAATCCGTGGGGAGTATCACCGCGGGTATTTTATGATCCTGTATTGAAGGTAAAACTTCATACAAGTTACCGTGGTCCAAGCTTAAAACCAGGTCAACCCCGGATTCAATGGCCACTTTTAACTCCTTAGAGTTCAGACTGTCTATGCTCACCGGTACGTCTCCCAGGTTGTCCTTCAACAACCTAACCATACCCGGTATTTTCTCTTCCAGGGATTCTCCGGCTATCATCCCGATGTCGATCATGTGCGCCCCGTTTTCCAGGTAGTACTGGGCTCTTTTGAGGAGTTCCTCCTCTGTTAGCAGGGGGGCGTTGGCTATCTCGGCGAGCACCCTCATGGGGAAGTCTTTCCCCACGGGCAGGTTTCCCACCCGGATATTTTCCGGCTTTTTCAAGAGCTTTTTAACATTACTTTTATCATTTTCGAAGTCTTCTATAAATTGTAAAGCCCTTTTTCTAAGTTCGTCCTCGATGAGTTTGTCAGCGGGGATTTTTGGACTTAATTCCAGTTTTTCAATCATCTCCAGGACCACCGGGAGATCTGCAGCGTCTTTAGGACCTTTATATGTGGGAATACCTGTTTTCTCCTCCACGGGACTTACGTCTTTTCTTATAAGCCCGGGGGTGATTATCATTTCAAAGGAGGTGAGATATTCCAGTTCAAGCTTCTCCAGTTCCTGGATGATTCTTTTGGGCGTTAGAAAGGCAGCTATGGGTGTGTTTATGGTCAGTGTATGGACCTGGTGTTCAGATTCGGATGTTACTCTCCCCACTATTCCGCTTGCCAGTTTTCCAGTGAGAATTAAGATTTTCATCTTTTTACCTCTGATCTTTACATTGACCATCACGTATAAATTAAGATTTTCATCTTTTTACCTTAAACTTCACATTGACCATCACGTATATATATTACAATTTATAATGATTAAATATGATTACTATTTATAATGATTAACTATGAGGAATGAGTTGATCGTACTATAATATATAGATCAGTATAGGAATGGAGGAATAAAAAAAATGATCGAAATTCGTTTTCACGGACGTGGCGGACAAGGTGCCGTAACAGCTGCTGAGATACTTGCAAAGGCAGCTTTTGAAGATGGAAAATACTGCCAAGCATTCCCATTCTTCGGTGCTGAGCGAAAAGGCGCCCCAGTTATGGCTTTCTCAAGAATATCTGATAAACCCATAAGAAGAAGGTATCAAGTTTATAATCCCGATTATGTTGTTGTTTTAGATGAAACACTTCTAGAAGCTGTAGATGTATTATCTGGACTTAAAGAAGATGGAAAAGTAATAATAAATTCCACTGATGATGTTGATCTTATAAAAGACGTGGAATCCTATAACATCGATGCCACTGGAATTGCCCTGAACATATTGGGCGTTCCCATAGTAAACACGGTTATGCTAGGGGCGCTTGCCGGTGTCAGCGGTATAGTTTCAGTGGATTCCATTGAAAAGGTTACTAAAGAAACATTCCCTGGTAAAATAGGTGAAAAGAACGCCAAAGCCATCCAAGTTGCATATGAAAAAGTTAAAAAGTAAGGTGATCACATGACATCCGTAGGAGCTACTGTTAAAGAACCTGGAAACAGTGTAAAAAATAAAACAGGTAGCTGGAGAACATTCAAACCCATTTTAGACAAAGAAAAATGTATAGATTGTGGAAATTGTATTTTATTTTGTCCAGAAGGCTGCATAAATAAAGATTACGATATAGACTATGATTACTGTAAAGGCTGCGGTATCTGTGCCGAAGAATGCCCGGTAGAAGCGATTAAAATGGAGAGGGAATGAATATGATTAAGGTTATCTCTGCAAACAGGGCCATTGCCGAAGCAGTTAAAATGTGCAAACCGGAAGTAGTCCCGGTTTTCCCCATAACACCCCAGACAACCATCTCAGAATACCTGGCCCAATTCGTGGCCGACGGAGATCTTAGAGCCGAGTATATAATGGTAGAATCAGAGCACAGCTCCATAAGTGCCGCGGTAGGCGCCTCAGGCGCTGGAGTGCGAACCTTCACCGCCACATCATCCCAGGGCCTGGCCCTGATGCATGAAATATTATTCGTGGCCGCCGGTATGAGAACACCCATAGTAATGGGAAACGCTAACCGGGCATTATCTGCACCGTTAAGTATCTGGAACGACCAGCAGGACTCCATCTCTGAAAGAGATACTGGGTGGATGCAGTTTTTCGCTGAAAATGCCCAGGAAGCCCTGGACTTTGTAATTCAAGCTTATAAAATATCTGAAGACCATGAAGTACTCCTTCCCAGTATGGTCTGTGTAGACGGTTTCATATTAACCCATACGGTTGAACCGGTGGACATCCCCTCACAGGAAGATGTGGATAAATTTTTACCCCCATACGAACCGATATCCTACCTGGATCCCAAGGATCCCATGTCCCTGGGAACCTTCACCGACCCGGACTACTACATGGAAGCCAGACACGACATGGAAGTGGCCATGGAAGGAGCCAAAGACATTATTAGAAGAGTTAATAAAGAATTTGAAGAAGTTTTCGGACGAAAATACAACCTGGTTGAAAAGTACAAGACCGAAGACGCTGAAATCATCCTGGTAGCCATGGGATCCATCTGCGGAACCATAAAAACCGTGATAGACCGCCTCAGGGAAAAGGGAGAAAAAGTAGGTCTCCTAAAGGTTATCTCCTACCGGCCCTTCCCCCAGGAGGATATATACGAAGCAGTTAAAGGAGCCCGTAGAATAGCCGTTTTAGATAAAAACATCTCCTTCGGAATTGGAGGAGTCCTGTTCAACGAGATTAAAGCCAAAATGGATGTAGATGCATCTGGATTCATCCTAGGACTGGGAGGACGTGAAGTCTCCCCCGACGATATAATCGGCATAGTCGAGAAAACCAGAAATCCAACGACCGAGACTAACCAGATCAACTGGATCGGATTAAAGGAGGAGGAATAAACATGGATATACCAGAAAAAGAATTTCTAGCACCAGGACACAGAGCATGCGCTGGATGCGGTGCCACCATAGGGGTTAGACTGGCCCTGAAGATGCTGGGAGAAAACACAGTAGCCGTATCGGCCACCGGTTGCCTGGAAGTTATAACCACCCCCTATCCAGAAACTTCCTGGAAGATTCCCTGGATACACGTTGCCTTTGAAAATGCCGGTGCAGTAGCCAGTGGAGTTGAAAAGGCTCTTAAAGCACAGGGAAAAGATGATGTTACTGTAGTGGCCTTTGCCGGAGACGGTGGAACCGCGGATATCGGTTTACAATCCCTCTCAGGAGCTATGGAGCGAGGTCACAATTTAATATACATCTGTTACGATAACGAAGCATACATGAACACCGGGGTCCAGAGAAGTGGAGCCACCCCCTATGGTGCGTCAACCACTACATCACCCCATGGAAAAGAAAGTTTCGGTGAAAACAAGCCCAAAAAGAACATACCCATGATCATGGCCGCCCATGGAGTACCCTACGTAGCCACGGCATCCATCTCCTACCCAGAAGACTTCATGAAAAAGGTCCAGAAGGCCAAGGAGATAGAAGGACCGGCCTATATCCACCTCCACCAGCCATGTACCACCGGATGGGGATACGACCCCTCAAAAACCATAGAACTCGGGAGACTAGCCGTGGAAACCGGTTCATGGTTACTCTATGAAATTGAAGAAGGAGAATTTAAGATAACCTACCGACCTTTAGAGCGAAAACCAGTTAACGTTTACCTGGAGGCCCAGAAAAGATTTAAACACCTGGCCGATGAAGAGAAGGAGAAAATCCAGAACTACGTGGACCAGGTTTGTGCGGAACTCAAAATATAAATGGGGATACAGTTTTGAAGAAGATACTAACTCAACCAGATGTCTGTGACGGCTGTCTGGATTGCGAAAAGGCCTGCGCCGGATTATACGGCACTTCCCGGATAACCATCAGGGAAGTCGATGATTCATACTATCCCATAGTCTGCCAGCACTGCGAAGATGCACCCTGCGAGCTTATCTGCCCCACAGAAGCCATCAATGAAGAGGGAATCACAGATAGCAAGTGTATCGGCTGCGGCCTGTGTATGATGGTCTGCCCCTTCGGAAGCATCACCATCCACGAAAGGAAAGCCCACCGATGTAATCAGTGCCCTGACCTGGACACTCCAGCCTGTATTAAGGCCTGCTCAAAACGGGCCATAGCACTGGTGGACACTGAAAAACTTAAACTGGAAAAACAGAAACAACACATCGAGAAACTCACAGGACTGGGTAAGAAGAGGAAGAAAACCCAATTCATCAACATATTGACCTCTAAAACCCGGGCGAGGAAGGCACTGTACAGGGAGGAATCGAAATGACATTGTACAGGGAGGAATTCAAATGAAGGAACTGATATCCACCCCAGAACTATGCGAAGAATGTTCCCGGTGTGAGAGGACCTGCCCCCAGAACGCCATCCGGGTTATAAACGGAGTGCCCATATTCTGTCTGCACTGCTCACCAGAGAGAGCACCCTGTCTCACGGTTTGCCCAGAAGACGCTATAGAGGAGATGGACGGTGCCATAATAATAGATGAGGAAGTATGCATTGGCTGTGGCCTCTGCAGAGATGCCTGCCCCATAGGAGCTATACATATCAATGAATCAGGGGTAGCTAAAAAGTGCAACCTGTGCATAGACCGTGAAAAACCCATCTGTGTGTTAACCTGTCCTACAGAAGCTCTTAAAATGGACTCTGAGGACGTATTATCTGAAAAAAGGGATAAAATTGCTAAAGAACTAGAGAAAATTAAGATGATTATGAAATATTAAGCATCGGTTTTTTAGGTTAATTTCTGCATAGTTTTTAAGTAAAAATCCCTAGCTTAGCTGATTTTTTACTTCACATGCATCAGGATGTCTTAATTTATAAGATGTCATATTAACAATTAATAATATATGGTGATTGATCTTGGAAAACAAATCAAAAGCAAAGGAACTCAAGGATGATTTCTGGAAATCAAAGAAGCTTCTAGTGACCACTGGAAAGATAGCCGATGATATCCAGGGAGACTCTTCCGAGTCCAAGGGACCGACTTTGAAACCCTCCGTGACTGATTTACGAGAATGGGATATGAAGTTACTGAAAAGGTACACGCCTTTCTATGCGCCGTTTTGTGACATGTGCTGTTTATGCACCTATGGGAAATGTGACCTGACTGGAGGTAAAAAAGGAGCCTGCGGTATTGACATAGAAGCCCAACAGGCAAGGATTGTACTTCTAGCATGTTGTATAGGTTCAGCTGCACATGGAGGGCATGCCCGGCACCTTCTGGAATATCTTATTGCTGAAAAGGGTGAGGACTTCCCCATAGATATGGGAACCAACATCGATATCGAAGCCCCCATCATGAGGGTGGTCATAGGTAAAAAACCCCGCAACCTGGGAGATTTAAAAGAAGCCCTTGATTATCTGGAAGAACAGATGGTACACCTACTATCAGCATGCCATACTGGACAGGAAGGTAAAAGCATTGATTTTGAATCAAAGGCACTCCATGCCGGATTGATGGACGATTTAGGAAAAGAAATTGGAGATCTAGCACAAATTGCAGCTTTAAGCATGCCTAAAGGAGAAGACGCCCCCCTGGTGGAGCTGGGACTGGGCACCATCAACCAGGAAAAACCGGTTATACTCTGTATAGGGCATAACGTAGCCCCTGGGGCAAGTATCATCGATTATCTCGAAGATCACGGGCTGGATGATGATGTTGAAGTTTGTGGTATATGCTGCGCTGCCATAGATATCACCAGATACAAACCCGGGGCGAAAGTGATAGGACCACTCTCAAAACAGCTTAAATTCGTCAGAAGCGGTGTTGCAGATGTGGTGGTTGTTGACGAACAATGTGTAAGGACCGATGTTCTGGAAGAAGCCCGTAAGAACAAGGCCGCGGTAATTGCCACTACTGATAAGATATGTTTAGGACTTCCAGATCTCACGGGTGTAAATACTGATAAGATCGTGAAAAAACTGGTTAATGATGAAATAGAAGGAGCTTTAATCCTTGATCCGGATAAAGTCGGTGAAGTGTCCACCCGGGTCGCCAGGCAAATTGCAGAAGAACGAAAATCCCTTAAAAAACTGCCAAATCTCCAGGAAATACAGGAAATGGCCAAGGAATGTACTGAGTGTGGTTGGTGTGTACGGGTATGCCCCAACAACCAGCCCATGATGGAAGCAGTTACGGGGGCGGCTGAAGGTGACTTTTCCAAGTTCATAGAATTGTATAAATACGATGTCTGCTACACCTGTGGTAGATGTGAACAGGAATGCGAAGTAAACCTGCCCCTGATATCCATGCTAACTAAGGTGGGAGAACACTACGTCAAAGATGAAAAATTCAATATCCGGGCCGGCAGAGGACCAGTACAGGATGTGGAAATAAGGCGTGTAGGAGCCCCTATTGTTTTAGGTGATATACCTGGAGTTATAGCCTTTGTGGGATGTAGTAATTATCCGGAAGGCGGAGAAGATGTGGCTAAGATGGCAGAAGAATTCCTGGAGAGAAACTATATAGTGGTGACCAGCGGATGCGGAGCCATGAGCGTGGGAGAATACCGTGACGGGGATGGTAAAACACTTTACGAAAAATACAGCGGTGATTTCGATGCTAAGGGACTGGTGAACGTCGGTTCATGTGTATCCAACGCTCATATCCCGGGTGCGTGTATTAAAATTGCCAACATATTTGCTAAAAAGCCCCTGGAAGGAAACTTCGAAGAAATAGCCGATTACATCCTCAACCGTGTCGGGGCCTGCGGGGTGGCCTGGGGCGCCTATTCCCAGAAAGCAGCTGCAATTGCTACTGGTGTTAACCGATGGGGCATACCAGTAGTGGTTGGTCCTCATGGAACAAAATACAGGCGCCTATTCCTGGGAAGGGCTGATAAACCAGAAAATTGGAAGATAAATGATTTACGTACTGGAGAAGTAGTTCAAGGTGAACCAGCACCAGAACATTTACTATACGCTGCTGAAAACCGTGAGGAAGCAACGGTGATGATTGCCAAACTATGCATCAGGCATACTGACACTCCAAAAGGGAGGCAGATTAAACTTAACCACTATTTAGACATCCATAAAAAGTACTTCGGCATTCTCCCAGAAGATGTTTATAAATTCGTGAGGAATGAGAAGGATATCCCTATAACCTACAAGAAGGAGGTTACCAATATTCTTGAAGAGGTAGGGTGGGAACCACGAGCACTTCCCCAGGAGCCGTCCTTGATGAAATTTAGAGAAGAAAAAGCAAGTGATAAGGGTGATTCAAATGAATGAAAGGGTAATCCCCTGGCAGCCAACGGTGATAGCCGGGCCAAAACAGGCACTACTGGTTACACCAGAGACAGCGGAGATGATGATAGTAAAAGCAAAAAGACCCCTAATAGTGGTGGGCCCTCTAATTAACGACAACCCGGCACAGGTTTTAGTTTCCAAGATTGCAGAAAAATGGAACATCCCCATTGTAAGCACCGGAGATGCATTCAAATCCCTTACTGAAGCAGGTGTTCCCAGCAAGTCATATGGGCTGGTGGAGATAGTTAACCTCCTGAAAGACCCGGAATGGAAGGGTGTTAGTGGTGAGGGTAACCATGACCTGGTCCTCTTCATCGGAGTGATATATTATATGGGATCCCAGGGACTTTCCACGTTAAAACACTTCGCACCCCATTTGAAGACATTGACCCTGTGTAAATTTTTCCATTCCAATGCAGATGCTTCATTCCCTAATATGAAAGATGAAGAATGGCTTAAGTACCTGGAGATGTTAGCAAAAGTAGATTAGAAATTTATGATCATCAAAAAATTAACCTAAGGAGTCAAATGGAGGAATATTATGTTTGAAGATATACCTGTTGATGTCAGCCCCATGCATGAGGGGGAGCGTATAAGAGCTGCAAACATGTTTGTAGAACTTGCCGGCCCTAAATCCATGGGTGCAGAGCTGATACAAGTGGCAGATGATGTTGAAGACGGGGACTTACAGGTCGTCGGACCAGAGTTATCTGATATGACTGAAGGAGAAATCTATCCCCTGGGAATATCGGTTAAGATACAGGGAGAAAAACTAGAGAAGGAGTTAGAAGGAGTTATAGAGCGGAGAATCCACGAACTCAGTAACTACGTGAAGGGCTTCATGCACCTAAACCAGAGGGACCAGATATGGTGCCGGGTGAGTAAAGAAGCCAAGGAAGCCGGGTTTAAACTGGTGGACTTTGCCAGGGCACTTTCCATTCTCCTGAAGGAGGACTTCCCACTGATAGAGAAAATATCAGTGACCATATTCACCGATGAAAGTGAAGTAGAATCATTCCTGGAGACAGCCAGGGCAGCCTACGATTACCGTGATTCCCGGGCCAGGGAACTGAGTGATGAGGATGTGGATGTGTTCTACGGATGCACCATGTGCCAGTCATTTGCACCCAGCCACGTATGTGTGGTTACACCGGACAGAACCGCCCTCTGCGGGGCTATAAACTGGTTCGACTGCCGAGCCGCAGCTAAAATGGACCCTGAAGGACCGATTTTCGAAATTGAAAAAGGCGATGTACTGGACAGTACCAAAGGAGAATACTCCAACGTCAACACTATTGTCGCTGAAAAATCTCAGGGCGAAACAGACAGAGTATTTTTACACAGCTTGTTTGAGTATCCCCACACTTCCTGCGGATGTTTCGAAGCAGTAGCCTTCTACATCCCGGAATTAGATGGAATTGGAATAGTAAACCGTGACTTCCGGGGCGAAACCCCACTGGGAATACCCTTCTCTACCATGGCCGGGCAATGTTCCGGCGGTAAACAGGTGGAAGGATTCGTCGGGCTGAGCCTGGAATACATGAGATCTCCTAAGTTTTTACAGGCAGACGGAGCATATGAAAGAATAATCTGGCTGCCCAAGGAAATTAAGGAATCAGTGAAAGAATACATACCAGGGGAACTGTACGACAAGATTCCAACTGAAGAAGAGGCAGAAAGCATAAAGGATATTAAAAAATTCCTGAGGGTAAACGAACATCCTATACGGGAAAGGTTAAAACAATCCAAGGAATCAATAGAAACAGAAGTGGAACCGGATTCAGACATCTCCCAGTTAGAAGAAGATTACGAAATAGAAGATAACGATGCCCCAGTTGCTTATCTTCCCCAGATGTCGGTTCCTGGTTCTGACGGAGTACGGATCATACTTAAAAATGCGAAGGTCTATGCCGAAAAGGTGATCATCAAAAAGGAACAGAAATAAGTGGTAAATAACGTTCCGGGATAAATGATGAAGATTCAGTGAATAAAACCAATGAAGATTCACTATAAATCGGTAAAATAATCATAAAATAACTAAACACACGAGGAAATAGCAAAATTGATAATAGCAGTGAGTGGTAAAGGGGGAACCGGGAAAACACTGGTCTCCTCTCTTTTGATAAAATCCCTAATTGATAAGGACCTGGATATCCTGGCCATAGACGCCGATCCAGATTCCAACCTACCAGAGGCCCTGGGAATAGAAGTCGACCGTACAGTAGGTGATATCAGGGAAGAACTCAAGAAGGACACTGCTGAAGGTAACATCCCCCCAGAGGTAAATAAGTGGGACATACTGGATTACAAGATTATGGAATCTATAATCGAAACACCCGAATTTGATCTCCTGGTTATGGGAAGACCAGAAGGCAGCGGATGTTACTGTGCCGTGAACAACATCCTCCGAAAAATTATTGAAAGACTCTCCTCAAACTACGATATCATTGTAATCGACACCGAAGCCGGCCTGGAACACCTGAGCAGAAGAACCACCCAGAACGTGGATTTGATGCTGGTAGTGACCGACCCATCAAAGAGGGGAATATTAACTGCTCAAAGAATCGAAGAACTATCAGAAGACCTTGAAATCACATTTAAAAAGCAATACTTAATCCTCAATCGGGTTAAAACCGGGAACGAAGATGAACTACTCGAAGAAGTGAACAAAATCGGACTGGAAATTGTCGGGATCATACATGAAGATGAACTGATAGAAAGTTATGACCGGGAAGGAACACCCTTAATCAATCTACCTGATGATTCCCAGGCTTTTACATCAATTTTAAAAATTACAGAAGTATTAAAGGAAATTTAAAAATATAGGAATATGTAGGAAGTGTATTTATGGACAAAATGACCAAGCTTCTTAAATTGCTGGAAAAGACAGATTCTATAGAGATAAACGAGTTTCGAATGGACTTTGAAGAACTTGAACTTCAAATAGTGCCTGCTGTCCAGCAAGCAATTAAGAAATCCAAACAACAACGGGAAAAAGAGATGCTGGAGGCTTTAAAATTCGTGCCGCCCATTGAATCCTATCCTGGTAGTGTAACAGAAGTCCAGCTGGGTGCTGGTAAAAGGAAATCAGTATACTTGGGAGGGCAGACAGCACTCTACCGATTTGAAGAACCACAACCCAACCCACCAGTGGTAACCTTCGATGTATTTGATATCCCCATGCCGGGACTTCCCAAGCCAATAAGGGAGCATTTCGAAGATGTGATGGACCACCCTGGAGACTGGGCCAAGAAGGCAGTTAAAGAATTCGGAGCCAACATGGTGACCATCCACCTCATAGGGACCGGGCCCAAAGTCATGGATAAAACACCCCGACAGGCTGCCCATGACATCGAAGAAGTCCTGCAGGCAGTGGATGTCCCACTGGTAATCGGAGCATCTGGTGACCCTAAAAAGGACCCCGTAATACTCGAGGCGGCAGCCCAGGCAGCTGAAGGTGAAAGATGCCTACTGGCATCGGCCAACCTTGACCTGGACTACAAACGAGTGGCCAAGGCAGCGGTTGATTACAACCATGCCGTGTTATCCTGGGCCATCACCGACGTGAACATGCAGAAAACCCTTAACCGGTACCTCATGAAGGAAGGGTTAACTCCAGCAGACATAGTGATGGACCCCACCACCTGTGCATTAGGTTACGGTATAGAATTCTCTATAGACGTTATAACCAGGACTAGACTGGGAGCACTTAAAGGAGACACAGACCTGCAGATGCCCATGTCCTCTGGTACCACCAATGCCTGGGGTTCACGTGAAGCCTGGATGAAAAATGAAAACTGGGGACCAACCGAGTACAGGGGACCCATATGGGAGACCATCACCGGTCTGACCATGATGTTATGTGGAGTGGACATATTCATGATGCTGCACCCTGCATCTGTTAAAATATTAACCGAGATTGGAAACACCTTTACCAAGGAGTATATGACTACAGACCTTCCAGATATATCTGGATGGATCACAGAACTGGAGAACTAATCAATTTACGAGAATTAAAGGAGGATATTAAATTGCGCGCAACTGTAATGGATATCTACAGATTACTTCCCAAGACCAACTGTGGAAAATGCGGGGAAGCATCATGCATGGCCTTCGCCACCAAACTCTCTGAAAAAGAGGCCGACGTGAGCCTGTGTACCCAGATGACAGATAAAGAGAGAGAAAAACTGGATGATGCACTGGCACCAGCTGTAAGGGAAATAGTTATCGGTACTGGAGAAAAAGCCATCACCATAGGCGGTGACGAGGTACTCTATCGTTACGAACTGACCTTCTACAATCCAACACCACTGGTTATAGAGGTAAGTGATGACCTGACTGATGAGGAATTTAAGGAAAAAGTTCAGAGGGTAGAAGAGTTAGAATTTGAACGTACTGGAGAAAAGCTTAAACTGGACGCCGTCGCCGTGAGGAACAAATCAGGAAACACCCAGAAATTCGTCGAGGCAGTGAAGAAGGTTAAAGACTCTAAACTAGCCCTGGTACTCTGTACATTTGACCCTGAAACCATGAAGGCCGCCTTGGAGATAGTGGGTGATCAAAGGCCCCTCATCTACGGTGCAACAGAGTACAACCTGCAGAACATGGCAGATCTGGCACTGGAGTACGACTGTCCCCTCACCCTCTTCGTGCCACACGACCTGGAGAAGATGAAGGAACTTTCATATTCCCTGAGATCAGCGGGAATTAAGGACATAGTCCTCGACCCAGGTACTTTTGTTAAAGGAGGTACTGGAGACACCCTGGATGAATTTAAGATGATTAGGAGACTGGCCGTGGAACAGAGAGACCCTGACTTCCGGTTCCCCATCATGGGAGTGCCCGCCATCTACTGGCTAATCGGTAAGGAAAGCGAGGTGGAAAAAGGAATCAGGGAAGCTGTAACCGCAGCAAAGCTCATGAACTCCTATGCTGATATTTTAATAATCCACGGAACAGAGATATGGGAGTTAATCCCTGTTTTAACCTTAAGACAAAGCTTGTACACTGATCCCAGGAAGCCACAGGCAGTTGAACCGGGATTATATGAATTTGGAGAACTGGATGAAAGCTCACCAGTGATGCTCACCACCAACTTCGCACTGACCTACTACACAGTAGAGGGTGACCTGAAATCTGGAAACGCTAACTGTTACCTCCTGGTACTTGACACCAACGGAAGAGCGGTAGACGTATCTGTTGCTGGAAACCAGTTCACTGGTAAGGCCGTGGCGGAACTGATAAAAGAAGCCGGTATAGAAGATAGGGTAAACCATAAAACACTCATCATACCTGGTCTGGGAGCCCCGGTAAGTGGTGAAATCGAAGACGAAAGTGGTTGGGAAGTTCTGGTAGGACCCAGAGACTCCAGTGCAGCACCTGATTTCCTGGTTAAACTCAAGCAAGAAGCCAAGTAGATTCCCTAAAAAATATTCAAAAGCAGTGATTATATGAAAACGTTGATGGTAGTAGACCCTCAGATGTGCACCGAATGCCAGGACTGTATAAACGCCTGTAAGAAGGAGCACGGAATTAGCAGGGCAAAAAAGACCAGCACAGTACCCATCTTCTGCCTGCAGTGCCACCCGGAGAAGGCGTTCTGCGCCCGCATATGCCCCACCGGGGCTATAAGGGAGAAAAATGGCACTTTGATGGTGGATGAAGATACCTGCATACTCTGCAGACTGTGCCTGATAGCCTGTCCCGTGGGTATGATGGTAATAGACAGTGAAAACAAGACCATGCAAAAATGTACCCTCTGCATGGACTCCGACTGCATCATACCTGCTTGTGTGGAGGCCTGTAAGGACAACGTCCTTAAAGTCTTTTCCATAGAGGAGCTCGAGGAACTTAAAGGAAAAGTGGAATACACTGATTTCTTAAATGAGGTTATGAAGGATTTCCAGGGTAAAAATAATCATTAATTCTTTTTTGGTTATAAAATTAACCTCTTTTTATTATTTTTTTATTAAATAACCCTTTTTTTTACTTTTAATTATTTTATCACCTTTAAGATGGACTCCCTCTTTTTTTAACAGTTCCCTCTTCATCTTCCAACCCCCACCATACTGTCCAATGGTTAAATCCGATTTAACCACCCGGTGGCAAGGCACAACTAAGGGATATGGATTTTTAGCCATTACGGTACCAACAGCCCGGTAGGCCCGGCTTCTGAGTTTTTCTGCCAGGGATTTGTAGGTTACTACCTCTCCGTAGGGGATATTATAAGTTTCAAGGAGTACATCCTTCTGGAAGGTTGATTTAACCGGTAAATTTGTGTTGGATTTATCTACGTCTAATTCTAGCATGTCCAGGTCAAAATCAACTTTTTTTCCTTTATATATCCTGGAAATATCCTTCGCTATATCCTTGTATTCATCTCTTAACTCAAAATCGGGGTAATAATTTGTTATATCTTCTATGGCCTCTGTCTTATCTGTTTTTGGTAGTGAAATTTTCACTACCTTACCCGTTGATTCTGCAACTCCCACTGAAAAATATAGATCACCGTCTCTATAGATTGACACGATAACCTTATTTTTTGGATTCACTGGCAAGAAATATCACTTCCTGATTTAAACATTTATTTACATCAATATACGGAAAGTGTTCACTATTAAATTTATATCTTCTTGGTCCTCTAGAGTAATATCTGACTTCATGGTAAAGTAAAGGTAGTAATAGAAATCTTTGAGCAGGTAACCAGTAACCATGATCATCTTGTTGGTTTTTAAATTATCGCCAAACATCAGGAATGACTGAATATTCCCCATTTTCGACGTATTTCCGCCGTTGAGAATGATGTTCTGGGTTTCGAAGATCTCCTCCCATATCTCGATTAATTCTTCAAATTTGATGCCCTTTAAATTGGATTTCCTGAATATCAATAAATTTATACTGCCATCTGGATTGTTCCCTTGGAATTTTTCATTGGAGACCACGGTTTTAACTGTCCAGTCTTCAGGGTAATAAAAGGATATTGAATTAGTGTTAAATTGATTATAATTACCAGGATAACTTTTTAATCTAATTTTTATAATAGCATCTTCAGCTTTCCTCTTTACAAACAAATCATCATCATCCATAACATCAACAAGTACATCAATCGCCCTTTCATCGCCAATATTACCTAAAGCCTCTACAATCTTACCCCTCACGTGACGATTTCTATCTTCCTTCCTTTTGCTACATAAAGTATCTATAAAATAGTCCACAGCCCGGGTATCACCTATTTTTCCCAGACATTCAGCAGCTTTGCTTCTAATCTGCCAGTCATCACACATATACAAATCCATAAGGGGGTCAAATGCTTCATCACCCATACATGCCAGTACTTCAGTGGTATTTCGTCTTACATCCGCATCCCCATCGTATAACAGTCTTAAAAGTGGTTTAACAGCTTCATCGGACCCTATTTTTCCCAGGGCATTGATTGCCTGTTTTCTAACCCTCCACTCTTTATCTCCAAGAAGAGATATGAGCGGTTCAACAGCTTCTATCGAAGCTAAATTTCCAAGTGATTTAGCAGCATTCTCCCTTACTACCCATGAATCATTATTTAAAGCATCAATAAGCACTTCTGTAACGGAATGGTCTCCTTCACCTATTTTACCCAGTGCAAATACTGATCTCCATCTTACCCCCTCAACTACATCTTCCTTAACTGATTGTATAAGGGCTTCAACAGCCCGCCTGTCACCAATTGCACCTAAAGCTTCGGCAGAAAACTCTCTCACACTGGTTAGAATCGGGCTTTCATCCTGCCAGCTTTCATATTTCAAAGATCTAATTAGAGGTACAACCGCCCTTTCATCACCTACTTTCTTGAGAGATCTAGCGGCCTCCTTACGTACAATATATTTTTCATGTTCAAGTGCTTTGACTAAACCTCCCACATCTCTATTTTCCTCTAAAAGATCAATATCCGGGTAAAAATCTCCGTCAGACAAAATATTCCACTCCCCCAAAATTTAATTTCCAGATGGTATATTGTTTACTCTTTTATTATAATTAATAATTATAATTATCAATGAATCGATCCTTTTTAAATCAGCCAGCTAAAAAAATTCAGATTCACAGAAAATCCTTAATTAACTTCAACAGATTGGGATGTTTTCCCAGGAACTTTATTGCGGAAATCTTTGATAAATTTTCCATCTTATTTTTTTCTAAAAATTCTGCAAGGGCATTCATATCCTTATCAGTTAATTTATCAGCGGCATTTCGATATTTAAGGGATATTTCAAGGTTTTTTCCAAACCTTTCCCTCCATATATCATCGTATTTTTTTAAAACATCAGCGGATGTGTCTTCCTTTTTGGCGGCTTCTGCTGCGACTTGTCCGGCGACTTTAGCACAGAAGGCCGTGGTATGTATTCCTCCCCCGGTGACAGGGTCCACCTGTCCAGCTGCATCCCCTACCACCAGGAAACCATCGGAATAAGTCCTATCAATTGGTCCTGATAGGGGAACTCCACCAATGTTAAGTTCCACCGGGGTTACACCGTCGAACCTGGAGATGAACTGGTTAAGATACTGGTAAGCTGTCTTTTTATTGCTCCTCACCCCTAAACCCACGTTAACCGTGTCTTCTCCCTTGGGAAACATCCATAAATATCCCCCAGGGGCTATTTTCCTCCCGAAATAGAAGTTAAGCCGGTAGGGGTCTATGTCTAAACCGACCAGCTCAAGTTGTGCACATGAACCTATATCTCGGAGTTGGTTAGGACTGGTGAGTCCGGCCAATCGGGTCATGTTGGATTCGACTCCATCGGCGGCTATGACCACGTCGGCCTTTATCTCCATGGTTTTTCCCAGGTGCTTGGCCACCACCCCGCACACCTTACCTTCCTTTCTTATCAGGTCCTTTACGGTGGTCTTCATCATTATATCTGTCCCTGCCTTGGCTGCCTGTATGGCCAGGTGTTTATCAAAGACCTTCCTATCTAAGATGTAACCTTCATAGCCAGCACCATCCAGAAAATTACGACCAGTCATCTCTTCCAAATCAAGAGCCCTACCGTCCGGGGCATAAACAGTAGCACCTTCAATATATGAGTTGATGAACCTTCTAGAAGGCTTCATATCCAGAATCTTAAAAGTGGACAGGGTTGTTCCCTCGGCACACTGTACAGGCGTGCCAATTTCCTGTCTCTTTTCAATCATCAGGACATCCACATCATCTCGAGAAGCAAAAAGAGAAGAGACCGACCCCCCAATACGTCCCCCTACCACCACCACATCATATTTCATGGTTCGTCCTCCTAGGCTATGTCATACCTCATAGCCCTTATCCTCCTGGCCATGTCATTTTCATGGCTCATCCACCATGTGAAGTCATATCTCATGGCCTTATCCTCCCTGGTGAAGGCTCCCATGGGGCATACTATGGTGCAATTACCGCATTCATCACACCCAATACCTTTGGTTACTTCATTTTCAGTTAGTTCCAGAATTTGCTGGGGGCATACCGCTACACAGGCCCCACAATAACCACAATTATCTCGTTGGTATTTTATCAAACCACCAGAACCCCCTATTGCCAGAGAAAAAAATTAAAAGAACAACTCAAATCCTATTATAGGTATGGGTTTATAAATTATTTAATCGTTGTTATACTGGCTATGGTAAGAGATTTTAAGGGCAATTGTTCCATAGATATGGTATAAATACTTGTAATTTAATAATTTAAATCACCGTTAACTTCATATAGTATGTAAACCCAAGTTCGATGTATGCAGGGGTGCCCGAGCTGGCCAAAGGGGGTGGACTTAAGATCCTCTGGCGTAGGCCTACGTGGGTTCGAATCCCATCCCCTGCACTTAAATTAACTTACTCCTATTTTAGGGTTAGGAAAGTATTTTAAATAATAATATGAAGAGTTTATGAAAAATGATTTGTCCATATATAGTTAAGTATAATAGTGGTATCACCTAATAAAAGATAGTCTTCTAGCCTCAGTGGCTCAGCCGGTAGAGCGATGCCTTGGTAAGGCATAGGTCGGGGGTTCGAATCCCCCCTGAGGCTTATTTTTTAAGGAATGTGTTATTTTTATGATTTAGATTTGATTTTAGCCTGGTATTTTCAGGTAACATTTCTAGTAAGAAATACTTCAAAAATAGAAAAGAATAAATTTTCTTTCTGTATAGTAAAGAATATCTATGTAGAATAAATATTGAGATAATCTAAGAAAAAAAGAAATAATAAACAAAACTGGATTTACTTTAGATGATAAGATGTCAAAGACGTTGGATATTTTAATGGCCGGTTTAATCGCCGGTATAGTGGCCTACACCACATCTCAACTGGGTATAGGTGGTACGGTTTTAGGGGCAGTTCTGGGTTCCATGTTGTACCAGTTAATGTCCCATTTTTTAAAGGACCCTGTAGAAAATGTTAAAACACAAAATATAGAGCGGGAAATCGTCTATATTTTTCCGCTTATTGTTATACTGGCTATAGAAGTGATATATCTCTTGTCAAGCATTTATCACACCCCCCAGGAGATATTTTTCACCCTGGAAAGCGCCACTGGAAACAACCTCTTCAAGCTCATGGGCATCGGTTTAATAGTTATGGGTTTATTCCCCATCATTCAGGGTTTCTACCCGTACATTAAACATTACAACATCAAGATGTACGGTTATATCCTGGTGGCTGTAGGTGTGGTAAAGCTCCTGGTGGGCTTTGCGGATGTTAACAACCCGGTAGCACAGCTATACGCACCCCTGTACTACCAGGTAAACGAACTGGTTTCCCTGGTAATTATCGCTGCCATCACCTTCGTGGTTGTGGCCATAGCCCGGGATTCTGTTCAAGTATATTATAAGAATGGTGAAGAGCAAGAAAAAGATATTAGTCTAGAGGAAAAGATAGATAAGTAACTGGATTAATTGATAAATAGGTAACATTAAATTAGTTGATATAATGAATATAAAGGGTAAAAATAACACTTTGAAAGCTGTGCTGGATGTTATACTATATGAAAATCCATCCACACAGGATGAAATTGCCGAAAAATTAGGTTTAACCCGTAGATACGTCACTAAACTATTACAACCTCTGGTTAAACGTGGCGTGGTTAAGAGAGCTTATATCCTTGATCTTAAGAAGTTCGATGAGTTTTCTGAGATGTTCGATGAGGAACCTACCTCCCGGGAGCATGCTGGAACCTTCCTAATCAAGGAGATGCTCAAGAACATGGCTGAACAGGTCTGCAGTCAGTTTGACATGTCCTTCGATGCTTTCCTAAAATACGATGAGGAAATGGCCAATGAAGCCCTTAAATTAGATTTCGTAACCAACAACATGCATGAAAAAATCCGTGCCTCTGTAGACACGGTTATATCCATTAATCCTTATTCTGAATTCAGTAAAACCATGGTTTTTGGTGAAATAGCCTTTGATCTGGAGCGTATAGCTGATCACACCGCCCAAATAGCCAACTTCGTTTTAAGTGGTTGTTATGAAGTTGATGAGGAGATGCTGGATACCCTGAAATCCATGTTTAAAACCTCCCGGAAAATGGTTAATTATTCCATGAAAGCTTTTTTAAATGAGGAATTAGATTATAAGGATAAAATCATGGATTATGAGGAAAGAATTCATGAGTTACAGAAAAAGGCCCTGAACAACATCGCCCTCCAGATGGCGGATGATGATATGGACAAAGACCGTTCCACATATTATCTGTCCTTATCACGGGTGGTTAAGTCATTTGAAAGGATCGGTGATATCTCTGTGGAGATAGTGGATACAGCCGGTGAGTTTTATCGTAACATCCCCAGAACCACTACGCCTGAGCGTTTCAGACGTCAATAAGTTTTTTATAATATTTTAAATATTCACTATTTATTTTAATCTTCTAGTAATTTTTTAAAATCCCCTATAATATTTTATCTTTTTAAATTTTCCACCCACTTTTGAGTTTTTATTAAATCATTTTAATTTTTTAGCACTTCCACGTCAAATAACTTTTCATTTCTAGTTTCTTGGAACTTTTACTTGGTTAGATAAATTACTGGAAAAATAAATATTTATACTATTAGTGTCTTATTTTACACTATAAGTGAAAAAAGGAGAAATTGTAGATGAAAAAGAAAATCGCACAGATGTCTGATTTACATTTTGAAGAATATAAGTTCTCAGAAGAACTTAAAAATAATTTGTTAGAGCAGATCAGTGAAGAAAATCCTGATTTGATAGTAATCTCTGGAGATATAACTGCACAGGGATATGTAGAAGAATATGTTAAAGCAAAAGAATTTATCGATGAATTAAAATCCACTGCAGAGGTATATGTTGTGCCTGGAAACCATGATTCCTGTAATGTTGGATTACGACAGTTTAAAAGGTTGATTGGCGATAGAAGGTTTATACACAACGATATGCACAACAGGATGGTTATCATCGGATTAGATTCTTCAGAACCCGATATTCATGACGGACAGATTGGAATAGACCAGAGAGAATGGTTGGTTCGTGAACTAAGGAAAGTTAGAGAAGATATGCGAATAATCGTGACGTTCCATCACCATATACTCCCCATACCCCGCACAGGACGGGAGAGAAATATTTTACTGGATGCCGGGGATATCCTAAAAATTCTAATGGAATACAAGGTCGACATGGTTTTAAACGGCCATAAACACGTGCCCCATGCCTGGAGGTTGGAAGAACTGGTGACTGTAAATTCAGGAACCGCAACCACCAGAAGGTTACACGGCACCAACGTTCCCTCATACAATTTAATTGAACTGGGTGAAGACGAATTACATGTTAAAATGATAAATACAGAAACAGGAGTTAAAGCAGATTTAGCACATTATCCTCTGGAGTTTAAATTTAAGGGGAAAATATTCAAACCCCCAATAGGGAAAATAGCCAACGCATCGTTGATTTAGGTTTTAATTAATTTCTTTTTCTTTTAAAAAAATAAGTAAATTTCATACCGGCGTATAATTAAGTTTTCATACCGGCGTATAATAAGTCCTTCTCAATTCCCGTAATTTAGCTTCACGGCTTTCATCTTCTCCAATATCAATTTCACAGCACTCAGAAGCTTCTCCATTTTTACAAAAATAGGCTGGTGCTCCCCTTGCTTCCAGGTCGTTCTCTTTCCAGACATCGCAGCCTTTACACTGGCATTCTTCATGGAAATACAGATCCCCGCAGATCGTTTTCCCAGTGGCACAATAAAGTTGGGGTACTTTTTCAGGGTCCACCACAAAACCACTATCGATATCTGCTGAACTTGCTTCCTCCATTTCTTTCCATTGATCTTTTACACACGAACTTTTGGCCTGTACCGGACACTGGGCACACAGACATTTTTCCATATTCTCCGGGTTAAAGTCAATTTCAATCATTCTATCACCATCTTATTTATGTGCCCCCTCCCTATTTATACATAATGTGAAATGGTGTACACTAATAGCAAGATTTATTATGGTGGACTGAAATAAGAGTATTTTATTTAAATTCAAATTTGGAGGGGTTCAATTGAGGCAAACATCTACCCAAAAGTGGCAAATTTTAATAGCCCTGGCACTGGGTACATCCATGGTCCCCATAAATGCCAGTATAGTTAACGTGTCTCTACCCAGTATAACAGAGTTCTTCGGGGCATCTGTGGCTACTTCACAATGGGTTTTAACCGCTTATCTCATAATGCTCCTGAGTCTGGTGCTCTTTTTCGGCAGGTTCGGTGATTTCTATGGCCAGGAAAAACTGTACATGTATGGGGCGGTAGGGTTCCTGTTTTCCTCTGTTCTTTGCAGTTTAGCCCCTTCAATTCATCTCCTGATAATATTCAGGGCTTTACAGGGTATCACTGCAGCCATGATGATTTCAGTGTCTATTGGGATTATCAGAAGGGCATTTCCAGTTGAATATCTAGGGAGAGCACTGGGAATCTATTCCATGGCCATAGCTGCCGGGTTAGCTCTGGGCCCGGCCATCGGAGGATTCCTGGAAAGCGCCGGCAGCTGGACCTATATATTTTTGGTGAACATTCCCCTGGGAATCATCAGTCTGATTATCTGTTACCTGGTCCTGGAAAGAAAGGATGGTGACGAGGTCAAATGGGATTTAAAAGGCACCATTTTGCAGTTCACTACATTATTTACCGTGGTTTATGGCTTGAATCTTGTTCAAACCTACGGGTTGGATCTGAAAATTCTCATAATCGGATCTTTTGCCCTGTTTACCTTTATCCTATTTATCGTTAACGAAAAAAGAGTCGAATATCCCTTATTAAATTTATCACTCTTCAGGAATGCTAAATTTTCAGCCTATAACCTCGCTCTACTCTTCAACTATCTTTCTATGTATATGGTACTCTTCATCATGCCCTTCTATCTCCAGAAGGTTTTACATCTATCGTTAGGTGGTATAGGGCTGCTTTTAACCGTTTCGCCACTGGCCATGATGGTACTGGCACCGTTTTCCGGTTTCCTCTCCGATAAAATTGGATCGAGGTATCTGGCCTTTGCTGGATCCCTTACCTTTGCCCTGGCCCTTTATTCCATGTCTTATCTTACCATATTTGCAAATTCCGGTGATGTGTTATGGAGGTTTGTAGTTCTGGGCCTCGGCGCAGCTTTATTCCAGGCCCCTAACAACCGGTCCATAATGGCCAGTATCTCTCGAGGTGAATCGGGTATGGTCTCCAGTATAATCGTTACCATGCGAAATCTGGGCATGGTATTTGCAGTTTCATTTGCCGGGCTGATACTCTACACCACCATATCACCCGATACACTCCAGTCACCCCTGTTATTTAATCTCCAGGCCTACGATTTCACCACCGGCATGCACAGGATAGTGATTTTTGGTGCGATTTTAAGTGTGATCATGGCCTTTCTATCCCTGATAAAAATTCACAGTACCAAGGTAGCGTTGAATTATATTAAAGATAAGATCAGTTGATGAACTATATTTAAAACAGGAATAGTTAATTGAAATTGATTTAAAAATAAAATCAATCAGTAAAACCCAATCAAAAACAAAATTAGCCGGTGAAAACCCAATCAAAAACAAAAATCAGTCAGTAAAAGCCTGATCAAAAACAAAAATCAGTTGATTTAAAATTAGATTAAAAATCAGATCAAATGGGTACAGGGGAATAGGATCACTTAAAGTACCGACAATTCTTCAAAACTAAAGGTCTTTTTAAAGGGTTTCTCATTTTTCTCTTCTATAACATGGGCTAGTAGACCTGGTAATCTTCCTATAGCGAAAAATCCACATCCTGTTTTCCAATCAAATCCCATATCTGATAATATTGCACCATTTGCCCCGTCTATATTCATTTTTATCCCTTTTCTTGCCCATAGAAGTTCCTGCATGGACAGGGCCAGTTTCATGTGATCGCCGAAACAGTCATATTTGTAGGAAAGTTTGATCAATTTGGAGGCCCGAGGGTCTTCCTTATGATAACGGTGCCCGAATCCTGGGACTTTTTTGCCGTTATCCAGGTAGTGGTTAACCAGTTTATCTGCTAGAAGGTCATGGGTTAAGTCGGAATTGTTTTTGTATTTGATGGCTTCCTGCATCACCTTCATGGAGATCTCTATGGCACCGGCATGATTTTCACCGAAGGCCAGTAACCCCCCGGCTAGGCAGGATGCTACTGGTGAACCTGCTGAAGCCATGGTTCTGGCAGCCTGGGTACTGGGCGGGGTAATTCCATGATCGCAGAATGATACCAGTACTGACTGGAGCATTCGGGCCTGGTTAGGGGTGGGTAATTCACCTTTTATAAGTAGATAAATTAACTCGGGGAGGGTTATATTTTCTATTAAATCCTCCTGTGAGTAACCTCTGGTTAAAAGATGGTTGGGTTCCACTTTTGTTATGGATGTTTTCCATCTGGGATTAACTGGTTGTATTATATCCTTCAGTACTTCCTTAGTTATCATAAATCATTTTATTCTACAATGATAATATTTAAATTTAACCATTAAGCCTATTTTAGTTCACTAATTAGGAAATAATGCGGTTGTGGTGGGTATACTATTTATAGACAAAATCTCATGGTGTAGCATTAAGTCCACATGAGTTCACCAATTAAGAAAGATCGGGTAATAAATATACGTCTTTTTATGACCGAATGACACATTTAGTGTAATTTTAAACACAAATAGTAACACTTATATAGTAATGGGGGGTTTAGTAAAGTTTGAGGTGATTTATTGTGGATACCAAATACATAATCGGAGCTATTGTCATAATAGTAGTAATAATAGGTGTTGCCCTCTATGCCGGAGGTGCCTTTACCAAACCCGAAGGTAAAATAACAATCGTTGGTTCAACTTCAGTGCAGCCAGTTGCAGAGAAGCTAGCCGAAGCTTACCATAATGCAAATCCAGATGTGAACATAACCGTTCAAGGTGGAGGTTCATCTGTAGGACTTAAGAGTGTACAGGATGGTACAGCACAAATCGGTACATACTCTTCAAAACTGTCCTCAGAAAAAGCACCTGGTATAGAACAATACGTGATTGCAAACGACGGTATATGTATCATAGTAAACAAAGATAGTAACGTCACTGATTTAACAGCAGACCAGGTAAAAGAAATATTCGCTGGTAATGATAGTAGTTACACTGTAGTAACCAGAGAAGAAGGATCCGGTACCAGAGACGCATTTATAGACCTGATAATGGGTGGTAAAAACGGTACAAACATAACCAAATCCGCCATTGTACAGAGTTCAACCGACGCTGTTAAACAGGCTGTAGCAGGTAACCCTAACGCAATTGGTTTCATGTCATTAGCCGATGTGGACGACAGTGTTAAAGTTGTAAAAATCGATGGTGTAGAACCATCAGAAGCAACAGTTAAAGATGGATCCTACAAAATCCAGAGACCATTCCTGTTCCTGACTAAAGGCGCAGCTACTGGTGTAACCCTGGAATTCATTAACTGGTGTTTAAGTGCCGAAGGACAGAAAATCGTTCAAGAAGAAGGAGCAGTACCAGTATAACTGAATTCATCTATAAACAAATGAGTGGGTTAACCCCCCACTTTACCCTATTTTTTTAAAGTGAATTTTAATTTAGGTGAATTTTAAATGAAAAAGATTGGTGTGGCTCTTTACAACAATTTTCAAGGTTCACAAGAATCCTTTTTTAATTTCTTACATAAATTAAACGTAGATTACGTGGAAATAGGTAAAGAATGGATCCCGGAGCGTGACAATATCGGGCAGACCAGGGATCTTCTAGATATATATGATTTAAAAGCCAGTCTTCATATCTCTCCCCAGTACAACCTTGCTGAATTTGATGAAAAGAAATGGAAAAGAAACATCCTGGGGGTTTTGGGAGACCTGGGAATTTCCTATGATCTGCAAGTTGAAAACGCGGTCTTGCATTGCGGATGGGTAAACAGGGATGATATAACTCCTACAGCAATGGATGAAGGATTTGAAAGGTTTGCTGAGGCATACCATTTAATTAACGATTATGCAAAGGATTTCTGTTTGAATATTGGTCTGGAAAACCAGTGTACTAACGGATATAAATATTATCTATTCCAGGACACCGATAACGTGAACAAACTGGAGGAACTCGTTGGTAAAGATATCTCTTATATTTTAGATGTGGGACATTTGGGGCGGTTAGGATTACCTTTAAACCAGATGATGGAAAGAATTGAAGATAAACTCATAGGAATACATCTACACGACTACGATGATTTCGGAAGGGATCATCTACCTGTAGGTATGGGTAATTTAAAAGTAAATGAATTATTCACTATGATAAAGGGAAAAGACCTGTTTATTACCATAGAAAACAGGTCAGTCAACCATATTAAATATACTCTTTTACATTCTCCATTAACTGTTTTATGCCATCCAGCCTACAAAGCATAAGATGAATTAAAAAAATTAATTAGTACGACCGACATTAGAATAATTACCATTTATCAAAATTTTCTACTTGAGAGGTGCAAGCGATGGCAAGGAATTGGGAAGAATTTCTAGTGGAGAAAGTGCTGCTTTTGGCGGCGATATCATCTATCATTATAATACTCCTTATAATCGGATTCGTTATTCAACAGGGCCTTCCAGCAATGGAACAGGTAGGTCCTTTAAACTTCATATTTGGAATGGACTGGAGTCCATCCTATGATATTTACGGCGTTTTCCCCATGATCGTGGGATCACTGGGTATGATGGCACTGGCACTGCTATTCGCCGTTCCATTATCCATTTTTGGTGCCATATTCCTGGCAGAAGTTGCACCAAAAACCATGAGAAGGATTTTAAAGCCAACCATACAAACACTGGCCGGTATACCCTCTGTTATTTACGGTTTTTTCGGTTTAATAGTATTGGTTCCCTTCATGAGGATACACTTTGGAGGCAGCGGTTTCAGTATGTTAACCGCCTCCATCATCCTGACGGTGATGGTGTTACCCACCATCCTGAGTATATCTGAAGATGCCCTCAGGTCCATTCCCCTGGAATATAAAGAGGCATCTCTTGCACTGGGAGCCACCCACTGGCAGACCATCAAGAACGTGATATTCCCGGCAGCACTACCCGGCATAGTAACCGGGATAATCTTAGGGATGGGTAGAGCCATAGGCGAAACCATGGCCGTGATCATGGTAGCCGGTAACACACCCATAATCCCCGGTTCCATACTGGAACCTGCCAGGGCCCTTACCTCTAACATAGCCCTGGAGATGGGTTACGCCCTTGGGCTTCACTATAACGCACTATTCGCTACCGGTATAGTGCTGCTCATGATGATCATAGTTCTACTGGTGATCACCAACTACATCAACTACAAACGTAAAGTTACCGTGGGAGGAGGTTACTTATGATATCCATGCCCAGAATCATTTCCCCCCACCATGCCCAGAAAATCATGAACGTAGTTCTCTGGGGAGTGGGCCTTCTAGCCATCGTGATACTCATCATCATAATAGGCTACATCCTTTGGAACGGCCTTCCCCAGTTCTCTCTGGAATTCATCTTTGGTAACCCGGTTGGCTCCGGAGAATCTGGAGGAATCTGGCCTATGATTGTATCCACCTTTTATGTGACCTTCATTGCACTCATAGTAGCCACACCACTGGGAGTACTGGCTGCCATCTGGCTGGCAGAGTATGCTGGAGAGAGTACCTTAGTAAAGGCCATACGGTTCGCCGCCGAAACACTGGCATCCATACCATCCATTGTATTCGGTTTATTTGGACTGACCTTCTTCGTGGTATTCTTACAGATGGGATTTTCAGTCCTTTCAGGAGGTCTGACCTTAGCTCTGATGGCCATCCCCACTATACTGCGAACTGCTGAAGTCTCCATTGAAGCTGTGCCACAATCCTATAAGGAAGGTAGTCTGGCACTGGGAGCTTCTAAGTGGCAGACCATTTATCGAGTAGTTATACCCGCCGCAATACCCGGAATCACCACCGGTATCATTTTGGGTATGGCCAGGGCTATTGAGGAAACAGCTGCTATATTATATACGGTAGGTGCTGCTCTGGCTATTCCTATGTCCATATGGGATCCGGCAAGGCCCCTCCCGTTGCACCTTTATATTCTGGCCACGGAAGGTGTATCACTACCGAATGCTTATGGTACAGCGGCTGTTCTGGTCCTTATAATTTTAATAATAACCATATCCACGAACTATCTAGTGGAAAAATACACTAAAAAGATGATGGGTAGATAGAAATGGAAAATATAATAATTGAAGTTAAAGAATTAAACACATATTTTGATGAATCACACATTTTAAAGGACATATACCTTGACATACCAAGAAATGCCGTAACTTCATTGATTGGGCCGTCGGGATGTGGGAAATCAACCTTTTTGCGAACGTTGAACCGGATGAACGATGTTATTCCAACATTTAAAAAGGAAGGAACCATCCTTTTAGACGGTAAAGAGATTTACGACCCTGATGTAGATGTGGTCGACCTCCGTAAAAGGGTGGGCATGGTCTTCCAGAAGCCAAACCCCTTCCCTAAATCAATCTTTGAAAATGTAGCCTATGGACTGCGAGTTCACGGTAACAACGATAAGAAGGACCTGGAGCGAAGGGTGGAAGCCAGTCTTAAAGAAGCAGCCCTATGGGATGAGGTTAAGGACAAACTTGATGATTCTGCCATGGGACTTTCTGGTGGGCAGCAGCAGAGACTGTGCATAGCCCGGACCATAGCTGTCGAACCAGAAGTAATCCTGATGGACGAACCCTGCTCCGCACTTGATCCCATATCCACCACTAAGATTGAGGATTTGATCCATAAACTCAAAAATGAGTTCACTATAATCATCGTAACCCACAATATGCAGCAGGCTACCCGTGTTTCCAAATATACGGCCTTCTTTTTACATGGAGAAATTGTTGAAAAGGGACTTACCGACAAGATCTTTATTGAACCAGAAGATAAACGAACAGAGGATTACATCACTGGTAGGTTTGGATGAGTTTAATGGTCACATCCCTTTAACTCGGGGGTAATATGTACAACGTGGTATTAGAAAACAAATTAGAATCATTAACCAAGGACGTCCTGATTTACAGTAACCAAACCACCGACCGGATCGATAGAGCAGTAGATAGTTACATAAATGATGATGTGGAACTCGCCAGGAAGATAATCAAATCAACCGATGAGATAAACAAGGATAGTTATAATATAGAAGATGGTTGCCTGAAGGTTCTGGGGCTTCACCAGCCAGTTGCTAAAGATCTCCGTATGGGGGCAGCCATACTTAGAATATCCATAGAGCTGGAGAGGATAAACGACTTATCTGCCTATATTTCAAGGTACACCATAGATTCTGAAGAGAGAAATTTAAAAATCCATAAACCCCCACACCTGATGTTCATGTCCCAGACTGTACAGAACATGCTCAAAGATGGAGTAGGATCCCTGATAAATCAAGACCTACATCTACTGAAACGTTCCACAAAAAATTACAACAATTTACAGGACTTCTACAACCAGATGTTTTCCGAATACAATGAACTTACCCATGGAGGCTCACAGACCTATTTAATCCTTGTTGGGAGAAACTTGCTCAGTATGGGGCATCACGTCATGGGAATGGCTGATAGAATAGCTTACTCTATTGTCGGGAAACGTGTGATGCATACTAAACTTTTCCATAACCTTTTAATGAGGTGAATTTAATATTATGTGGTTTCCTTCCTGTGAACCGGAAATGGTGATAAGAGGCAATTTAAAAAAAACTCACATACCTGATCTAGGTTACATAAGGTTTATAGATAAAGGCAACGAATCCATCCTGTTTATAAGTGAAGAAAAAATAGTGGGAGCATGGTACCTGGACATAGATACACTGGAAGAATATTATGAAACTAAAGCAATGAAATTGATGATGATCAGACCCGAGTCCAAGGTAGAAATTTATAAGATGAATGATAAACTTTTTAATACCATCCTGGAACTGAATGAGGAATGTAAATTATCGTTACCTGTGGAATTAGACTTCATAATTGATAAATATGATGCAAATAATCCGGTTGACCGGGACAAGTTGTTACTCAAATATGGAATACGAGATCCGTCTGAAAATGACTTAGACACTTTAATAAAGGAATATACAAAATAGGAGAAATGGAAGATGGCAAAAAAATCCCCGAGAATATTTTTCAGGAAAAGATTGAAGGAATTAAGAGATTACATGGAAGAAATGGGCAAATATACCCTGGAAGCATATAAAGACTCCATAGATGTCCTGTTTAATTATGATGAAGAGAAGATAGCCACTATCATGGATATCAATGAGAAAGTGGACCGGATGAACTACCTGCTGGAACAGAAAACCATGAGCATAATCGCATCCGAACAACCAGTTGCCAGGGATTTAAGATTCATAGAAGCATCAATAAAGGTAGGAAGTCATTTTAAAAGAATGACTGGACTGGCATCCAACATCGCAGAAGTATCCAAACAGATAAAGGATGAAAAAATCCCGGAAACACCAAAGAAAGATATCGAACATATGGCCGACCTGGTGGGCAGCATGGTCAGCAAGAGTATCACTTCCTTTTTAAACCAGGACGTGGAAACTGTTCGGGAGCTGCACCATGATGATGATGAAGTGGACGACCTGTTCGATACCACCCTCCGGGACATTACAGAAAGCATGTTCGATGAGAAAGATGCCATTTACTACATGGTCTACCTGCTCTTCGTGGCCCGTTTCCTGGAGAGGATCGCCGATCGGTCGGAGAGTATAGGCAACCGGACCGTGTTCATGATCACCTGTGAACAGCCTATATAAATTCTCTAGAAAATTTTTTATTTTTCTTTTATTTCCTCTCTTTTTTTTTGAATTTCAAATCCTTAAAATTATCAAACATCAAACCCTTTTTTATCAATTACAAATTTCAAAAGTTTTTCTAAATCAAAGTACATATATGATAACTGGTAATAAATCATGGCGGAAGATAAATTAACCAAGTACAGGGAAAAACGTGACTTCAACGTTACCCCGGAACCCCACACCAGCAAAAAAACATCCGAAAAACCCAGGTTCGTGGTGCAGAAGCATAAATCCCGGAATCTACACTACGATTTCCGCCTGGAGGTAGATGGTGTTTTAAAATCCTGGGCCGTGCCCAAGGGACCGTCGGTTGATTACACCCAGAAACGACTGGCCATACCCACTGAGGACCATCCCGTTGACTATATAGATTTCGAAGGCATCATCCCCGAGGGAAACTACGGTGCAGGGACGGTTATAGTATGGGATACCGGCACCTATCGCAACTTAAAGGAGAAAGATGGTCAGAAAGTTCCCATGGAGAAGACCATTGAAGATGGTCATGTGGAGTTCTATCTGGAAGGAGAGAAAATCAAGGGTGCCTATGCACTGATCCACACCGGGCGAGAGGGGAGAAAGTTCTGGTTGTTTTTTAAAATGAAAGAATTGAATAGAAATACCAGGGATATCTTAACTGAACGGCCGGAGTCTGTTCTAAGTGGGAAGACCATTGAAGAATTAGAAAAAGGATAATTTATTTTACATTAGGATACTTACGTACTAACCACGACCACTAAGGCTTCAAAACAGCACTGGCGTGCCTGTCAGCCCAGCACTGGATACAAACCCCCACTGGTAGGCCTGCTGTATGTGTATCTGCGTATTCTATTTTAACATCCAGGGCAGTGGTCTTACCACCTAAACCCATGGGCCCAATGCCTGTATCGTTAATTAGTTTTAGTATCTCTTTCTCCAGTTCAGCGATTCTCTCTTCGTTGTGGAGTACACCAACTTCCCGAAGCAATGCTTTCTTTGCAAGCTTCATGGCCATATCAGATGATCCACCAATTCCTACACCTACCACGGTTGGTGGACAGGGTTTTCCACCTGCTTTTATCACGGTATCCACCACGAACTTTTTGATCCCTTCCACCCCATCACCCGGGAGTCCCATCATTAGGGCGTTGTTATTTTCCGAGCCAAAACCCTTGGGAAAAACCGTGAACTCTATGTATTCCCCTTCAACCAGTTCCACGTCAATCTGGGGGATAAGTTTACCCAGGTTGTTACCGGTGTTCACCCGGGTCAGGGGGTCGACTACGTTGGGTCTCAGGGGAATTTCCTTAGTGGCCTTTTCTACACCCTTTCTTACGCCTTGGTAGAGGTTTTCCACTTCCACCTTTCCGAGTTTCACAAATACGATGGGGAGGCCGGTGTCCTGGCACATGGGGATTTCCAGTTCCTCCGCGGCTTGGATGTTCTCGAGAATTGCCTCTAAATTTGTCCGAGCAATATCCTGTTCTTCCCTTTTATAGGCTTCTTCCAGGGCTTTTCGAACATCTGAAGGTAGTTCTATTACAGCTTGCTTGAAAAGGTTGCAGATAACGCCTTCTACTTGTTTTTGGGTGATCATAATTCGTCTTGTATTAAATTAGCTTTAACTACATATTAACTTATTTAATTAATAAAAATTTGTTGTTATAGCCCTTTTAGTAATACTAAATATATAGAAAATATTATATACTAAGAGAACATATCTACCCGTGTAAGCGTGGTTAAACGGTAGTAATACTATTATTACCGAATTTGAAGGTTTTTTATTAACTTAGCCATTGACTCCGAAGTAGGAATCCAAAACCACGCATTGGATTCCTACAACTATTGTGCATATGTTAGGGCATCTAAATCATTTCTTCGCTCAAATGTATCAAAAGATGCCCTACAGAATACATATAATGAAAATTTCCCATCCCATACCTGGACCACATCGAATCAGTGAAGCGTCGTATGAGGCATCACCAATTAGTAAGGGGGCATCAACAAAAAAGACTCTAACTAAAACCACTCTTGATGCCCCCTTACATTATTGATTTCTGGATTTTCTAAATATGTAAAAATATTGTTTTTCTGTTTTCTAAATAGCTATTTCTTATTAATCTTCAGCATTTCATCACTACCCCTGCGGAACTGGTAGTCTACCTTTTCCATGTTAAAATCTGCTTTATCGCCTAATTCATCCATTAAACTGGGCAGAAATGATGATTCAGATTCACCATGGAGCTTTAAAATAGGATAAATTCTAACCTCAGAAGAAGTAATCCTCAACATCTCCAGTATAGAATCCCGGTGAAAATCATAACCCAGCCGATCCTCATATATAAAAAGCAGATGGGAAGATAAAACCAGGTCGAAACTGTTATCACCAAAGGGCAATTCTGGGAGAGCAGCTTTAATGTACCTTTCATCTTTATACTGTGCATAGCTATCTAGAAACTCTTCATAAACCGAAATGCGCTGCTGGACCATGTCCTCCGGGTCCTGGAAAAAACTCCAGTCCACCTTATGGGTTAAACCAGCATGCATCTTCATAAGAGTATGGAAATCATTTACACACTGTTCTTTAGTTTCCTCCACACTTTTACCATATAAAATATCCACAGCCGTGCTATCATAGCCCTTCTTAAGCAGGTGGGGAGTGAATGAACTTGCACCTGCTGCACAGTCTAAAATACGGATATCCCTCAACTCTTCTTCCTTTAAAGAGAACATCTTCACATATTCCTGGTAACTGCGGCCCAGGAACCATATCTTCCCATTTTTACCCTTATGCATTTATATCCATCCCTAAATTCTTTCAAACAACTGCAATCTTCAGAGGGATATGCCTCACATCTGTTTATTGGGTTATTAAATTATCTCCCATATAATAATATATCTTAAGTAAAACTTATTACTGATCAATTTAGCTTGAATTAATGATATTAGACAACCTTTAGAAAAAAATGACGGTGATTGGGCCTGCCGATTTAGATTATTACTTTGATTGGATTTAAGCCCATAAAGTAATAATAAAAAGGAAAAAGAAAAGTATTATATATGAATGAAGGCCATCCAGCTATTAAAAGAAACATTCAGGCTCCCTAAATAAATTTACTAAAAGGACATTCCATAAAAATAATGAAATTTAGAGGTATTAGAAAATGTTAAATACAAAAAAATTCGCTATCCTTGCCATAACACTACTTATAGTAGCCGTAATCTTACTTTCTAATCCTGTATCTGCAGCAGGATTGGCAGACAGTGCTCAACCTAAATTCCATCACGACCAGAACAACACCGGCCAATCAGTTTACAATGGACCCCAGAACAACGAAACCAAATGGAACTACACCACCAATAATATGATCGGTTATTCTTCCCCATCCATCGATAAAAACGGCACGGTATATGTGGGTAGTGGAGATGGCTATTTATACGCCTTCACCTCTGCTGGAAAACTGAAATGGAGATATAAAACTGGCGACGCTGTTCAATCATCCCCCACCATCGATAGTAACGGTAACATATACTTTGGAAGCTGTGATAACTGGTTATATGTAATTACCTCTGCTGGCAAACTGAAATGGAGATATAAAACCGGCAGCGCCGTTGAATCATCCCCCACCATCGATAGTAACGGTAACATATACTTTGGAAGCTGTGATGGTAAAGTCTACGCACTCAACTCCACCGGTAAGATCAAATGGAAATATCAAACCGGTAATTTCATAATATCCTCACCTGCTTTGGGCAGTGACGGCACCATATATGTTGGAAGTGAGGATCAATACTTCTATGCCATTAGTTCAGCAGGAAAACTAAAATGGAGATATAAAACAGGTAAAGCTATATATTCAGATCCAGTTATTCATAATGGTACGATTTATACCGGAAGTGGTGACGGTTATCTTTATGCGCTCACCTCCGCTGGTAAACTGAAATGGAAATATAAAACCGGTAAAGAAATATATTCTCTGGCTGCTGGTAAAAATGGCATCATATACGTCGGAAACAAAGACGGTAAACTGTATGCAATTAACTCCAGCGGAAAACTTCAGTGGACCTACACCACCGGCAACACAATACGTTCTTCCCCCACCATAGGCAGTAATGGCACCATATACTTCGGAAGCTATGATGGCAAATTGTACGCTCTCAACTCCAGCGGGAAGCTGATATGGCAATATCAAACCGGTAGCGGCATAGAAGGATCCCCGGCCATCACCAGTGACGGTACCTTATACTTTGGAAGCCATAACAGTAAGGTTTACGCCATACAGGATGTGTACGTGTATGCCACGCCCAAAGCAGGCAGTTACAATAAAAGTCAAAAGATTACTCTGACCACCAACAGAACAGGCATCATCTACTACACCCTTAACGGTACCACCCCAACCACCAACAGCGCCCAATATACTAAAGCTATCAGCATCACCAACTCTACAACGGTGAAATGCTTTGCAGTAGATACAGCAGGGTATAAATCACAGATATACACCCAGAAATACACCATTGAAACTGTACCACCCACCGTGGTTAGCGTTGACCCCACCAATAACAAGGTAATCAATGTAGCCAATAAAGCATTGGTAATCACTTTCAGTGAGAACATCAAAGCAGGAAGTGCGTTTACTAGTATCAAAGTCACCAACCCCGACGGAGTAGCAGTAAAACCATTATACAAAGTAATAAACGGTAAAACACTAACCCTAACCCGTAACGGCTACTACATTAATGGATTAACCTACACCATCACCTTACCCACGGGCAGCATCACCGACACAGCAGGCAACAACATCAACACCTACACCAGCAAATTCAAAATGGACTTCGTAAAACCCACCGTATCCAGTGTTAACCCCACCAATAACAAGGTAATCAATGTAGCCAATAAAGCATTGGTAATCACTTTCAGTGAGAAAATCAAAGCAGGGAGCGCATTTAGTAATATAAAAGTCACCAACCCCGACGGAGTAAAAGTAAACCCATTATACAAAGTAATAAACGGTAAAACACTAACCCTAACCCGTAACGGCTACTACATAAACGGATTAACCTACACCATCACCCTACCCACCGGCAGCATCACCGACACAGCCGGCAACACACTAAAAACAGCGTTTACCAGCAAATTCAAAATCGACACCACCAAACCCAAAATAACCAGCACCAACCCAGCCAACAAAGCAGTCAACATACCACGCAACAAAGTAATCAAAGTAATCTTCAACGAAAACATCAAAGCAAGCAGCAAATACTGGATCGAACTAAAAACAAGCAATGGAACCTCAGTAACCATCAAAAAATCCATAAACGGCAAAGTCTTAACCATAACACCAACAGCACAGTTAAAAGCCAACACCAAATACTACCTTATACTACACACCGGATCAGTAACCGACACCTCAGGCAACCCACTAGCAGCAAAAACCATAAACTTCACCACCAGAAGAACATAAAAGGGAAATTTTCCCCTATTTTTTTCTTTTTTTAGGGAGACTTCTATTGATTAATTAGAGATAAATAATTCATTCTGAAATAATTTTCTCTATTTCACCTATTATTCTCTCCACGGCTTTTAAACCATCTTTAACTTCTTTTGGGAAGATTTCAGCAAACTCCTGGGTCCCGTTCAATGTCGAAATTAGCCATACTCTTTCACTTTCCTGTGCCAGTTGAATTTCTAATTCCTTCATCCCTTGATGAATATTTCCTACTTTTATCTTATCTTTTAGATGTAGTTTTACCATTAGATAATCTATCCACATCTATAAGATTTTATGGACCACTCAGATGTCAATATTACTTTTCCAGATTGGTCAGACCCTCCAAAGAAAATTGTTTTAATTTTAGTACCATATGTTCTAATGAGAGAACTATGAATATTTATATTAACCTATTTTCCCAGAATTAATCCTTGTATCTTCATCCAGGAGGGTTTGGGTGGCTTGCTAAGAAAATGTGGTTTATATGCACCTTTCGCGGATGGATAAACCCGATTTCAGGACAAATTTTGCTGGTTTTAAACTTGCTGGAAAAGTTTCTAGATTTTTTTGTAAAAATGTGAAAAAATTATAAATAAATTGGGTATTATAATAATTCCACCATGCAACTCGTGTTTTTAAGTCTTTTATCCAAAGTGAGAAGTGGTACTTCTTCTTTTTCCGCCGCTCTCAGGAACAATGAATCGTAGAAACTTACTTTTTCCTTGACCGCGATCTTAAAGGAGATATCTATGAGTTCCTGAGTTTTTATAACTTCACAGGCGGTGGTTATAAATTCCACGCTCTTTTTAAGGGCTTCTCCAATTATTTCTTCGTCTTCACCGAATAGGGTTACCCTTTTCCAGGCTACATTACCCACCTCTGCCAGGGCCAGATCAAGAGTAAGAAGATCCTGATCCTGGACCGCCTTAACAGCCCTGGAGGATGCTTCTTCCTGGAAAAAAATAGCGGCTATGACACTGGAGTCCAGCACATACCTATCTGGCATTTCTATCTTCCCTTATAAGTACTGCTGATTCCACATTAGTTTTCATACGCTTCCTTAACTCCTCCGCCTCTTTCAGGAGCTTTTTCTTACTTTTATCCTGAATCAATTTAATGGATGCCTGCCTTATCTCGTCCTGCCAGTTAACATCCCCCATCTCTTCCATCATCCTGCGATACTTAACTGGAATTCTAATACTGTAAACAGTTTTTGTAGACATACTATATTGTATACATGTTCTTATACAAATAGTTTGCCATGGATAATCTCCAAATAAAAAACAGAATAATATAGACAAATATAATAAACGATGAAAAATGTTTCATTTCCATCACCCGAATAATTTAATAGTCATGTTTACTTAATCTATACACATTTTTATGGGATGCCACAGTTTCAGTTGTGTGGATTGGTTTCTAAGTTTTAGTTGAAATTCAGGTATCAAATTCTAGTATATGATCTGGATTTCACTATTTAATAGATTTCAGGTTATAACATCCTATTTTCTCATTAAAAAACTTGCAGTAAAATCATTATCAAATGTTAAATGAAATGCTTTTACTAAGCGTATTATTACGATCCACTAATATTTCCACTGAAAATTAATAACTAGTCTACTCTTTAGTATTACGTTTCTACTGGTTTTACCTCGAAAAGTAATAATAAAAATCTTTTAAAAAGTATTATATATTAGATCAGACTAGCCATCAATCACTAAAAAAATGTGGTTGAGTAAATCCAATCACCAGGAGGCGGTTATAGGAAGATGGGAGAAGCGTAATTTTTATTTTACTTAAATTAAATGTCTTTATTTTAATAAATAAACGATATTTTCTGATAAAATCTTAAAAAATTGAGATCTATTCTATAAAAAAAATTTAAGGAGAATAATAGAATGAAATTATTTAAATTAAAGGGGGTGAGTAAGCTATGAATGCAAAAACACCCGTATTGTTGGTTTTAACCTTGATTTTTGCCGTGATACTTTGTGGTGCTGCATCAGCAGGAACGCCTCTAAACACCACCCATAATGGTACGGTGTCCGGGGATCTGTATGTGAACGCTACCCAACCAGTGCCATTTGCTAATCAACCCACAGACGCTACTTCACGGGAATTTACTCAAACATATAACTTGCCCAACAACACAGGATTAGACTGGGCACGAGTTTATGTGAATATTTACTCGGGAAGTGGTAGTGCCAACTGGCCAGCCAACGTCACAGTCAAACTAGACGGGAATGGAGATGGTACCTACGAGACAACACTAGGAAACGAACTACTCACCAGTGAAAACTACTCCATAGACGGAACCATCTACTGGATAAACGACCACTGCTTCCGGGTCTACTCAGACTACCAAGCATGGTACGATGTCACCGGACTCATAACCAGCAACAACCCATCCATCTACGTGAAAACGGAACAAATAGGCACACAAACCTTCGATGGACGATTAAAGATGATCGCCCTGGTCGCAGCCTACAACGACGGAGATGATGATAAGGTACATTACTGGGTCAACGACGGACAAGACTGGATAAACACTGGTTCATCACAAACCACATTTAAAACCAGCACGTTTACAAGAGCAGTGTCAAATGCTGCCTTGTATAATGTGGCTCTCTCCAGTAAGGATGGAAGTTATAACTTCAATGGACAGGCATTTAGTGGTACTGATCCAGTAGCACCAGTGAACTACTTCGTAACCCACAGATGGAATGTTACCAGTAATATCACACCCGGACAGGACAGTACACTGACCTACACCCTAGGTGCTGGATCATATAAAAGCGTCCTAGCAACACTCACTGTTAAAGAATCAGACATAACACCACCAACCGTCAATTTCACGGCCGACAAAACCAGTGGAGCAGCACCACTCACCGTGCATTTCACTGAACAATCTACAGGTGCAACCAGCTGGGCATGGGATTTTAACAACGATGGAATAAATGACAGTACACTGCAAAACCCCACATATACATTCAACAACGGGGGAACCTATACAGTCAAACTAACAGTAGCCGGAACCGGTGGAATTGCCACTGAAACCAAAAATAACTACATCATAGCTATACCTAATAACTACGTGAGTTACTTTGGAAGTTCAAGTGATGAATTAGCACAAGCTATTGCGCTTGATAACGATGAAAACATTTACATCACAGGATACACAACTTCGGGAGACTTTCCAACCACTAATGGTGCCTACCAGACCAGTAACGCAGGTGGATCTGATGCATTACTATCCAAGTTTAATAGTGCCGGAACTTTAGTGTACAGCACTTATCTTGGAGGATCTGGTTCAGACTATGGGCTGGGTATTATAGTAGATGCTGTTGGAAATGTTTACGTAACTGGACGAACAAACTCTGCAAACTTCCCCACAACCACCGGAGCCTACCAATCAACTAATGGTGGAGGATATGACGCATTTTTATCTAAATTTAACAGTAATGGCGAATTGGTATACAGCACCTACCTCGGAGGTACCGGAACAGATTATGGAAATGGTGTTGCACTGGACAACAATGAAAACATTTACATTGCAGGATATTCAGGTTCAACAAACTTCCCTACAACCAGTGATGCTTATCAAGCCAACAAATCCACAAGTAATGATGCCTTCATGTCCAAATTTAACAGTAGTGGAGAACTTGTGTACAGCTCTTTCCTCGGGGGAACTGGACAGGACTATGGCTATGCCATTACAATTGACAAAAATGATAACATTTACATCACAGGACGTACAGCTTCAAGTGATTTCCCCATCACTAGTGGTGCCTACCAAACCAGTATCGCCGGTGGGGCTGATGTATTTGTAACCAAATTTAACAGTGCTGGAAGCCTAGCATACAGTACATATCTCGGAGGAAATGACACAGACAATGGCAATAGTGTTGCGGTGGATAGCAATGGAAATGCTTACATCGGTGGACAAACAAAATCAAAGAATTTACCTGTAACCGTTGGAGCCTATCAAACAAGCAATGCCGGCGTTGACTATGATGGTTTTGTAGCAAAGTTAAATACAAATGGAACAAGCCTTGTTTATAGCACATACCTCGGAGGAAGCGCAAGTAACAGCATAGAAACAATAACCGGAATTGCGGTAGATGAAGAAGGAAATGCCCATGTCATAGGATACACAAATTCTGGTGACTTCCCAGTAACCCCCGGAGCATATCAAACTGTTAATAAGGCAGGATTCTATGGAGACGTGTTCTTAACTAAATTAAAATCTGATGGTACTGGCCTGTTATACTCCACATTCTTAGGAGGCAGTGGAAATGATCGTGGAAATGCTATTACAATAGACAGTGCTGGAAATGCCTACTTAACAGGAAACACAAATTCCGGGGATTTCTCAGTAACACCAGGAGCATACCAATCAACCATAACAAATAGTTATCAAGAAATTTTTGTTGCAAAACTGGATCTAACATCACCTGTTGCAGACTTCACCGCAGATGTTCTGTCAGATTATGCACCTTCAACAGTGCATTTCACAGATCAAACCAACAGTACAACTAATCTCATTGCCTGGGCATGGGATTTCAATAATGACGGCATAGTTGATAGTAATGAGCAGAATCCCACCTACACTTACACAACAGCAGGTGTATATACTGTGAAATTAACAGTGGCCAATGTTGGTGATAGCAGTTCAACGACCAAAACAGATTATATCACTGTACTTACACCTCCAGATGATACGGAAGCACCAACTGTAACAGCCATCCCCGTAGGTGGTAATTTCACCTCGGCCCTCCAGGTGTTTTTATCTGCTACAGATAACTATGACATTAATCCCAAAATATACTACACACTTGACGGCACAGACCCAACAACAAACAGCACTCTGTACACAAACCCCCTTATCTTCACTGAAACCACCGTGTTAAAGTTTATCAGTGCAGACAAATTTGGTAACATTGGAACCATACAGACTGAAACCTATAATATCAACGACACAGAAGCTCCTGTTGTCACTGCAACTCCCGCAGAAGGAACTTACCACGAAACAACTCAGATAAATTTATCTGTAACGGATAATACGGATCCTAATCCAATAATTTACTACACACTTGATGGTACAGACCCAACCACAAATAGTACAATATACACCGACCCTATTAATCTCCCAAATTACGTTACTACAACTTTAAAATATATTGCAGTGGATAAAAGTGGAAACATCCTCCCAATACAAACACTATACTATACAATCACGGATATAGAACTACCAACGGTGACTTACACCAAAACTGGAACAACAACAATTACATTAAACGCTACCGATGACATGGATCTTGATCCTAAGATCTATTACACGCTCGATGGTAGTGATCCTACAACCAACAGCACACTGTATACTGGTCCGTTTAACCTTCCACGACCTGCTGTTACTGTTTTGAAATTCATAGCAGTGGACGCTAGTGGTAACACTTCACCAGTGCAATCTGAAACAATCAGCACGTACTTGGAAACAGACCTTCTAACCACTTACTATGCCCAAGGACATGTCAATGTAATTGTTGATAATGGTGGTACTGGTTACGGTGGTGGAAATCCAACCTATAACCTGAACATACCCGATGGTGCGACTATACTCGCGGCTCATTTATGTTTGGCATGGACGTGGTATGGTTACAGTCCATACAACGTAACATTCAATGGATATAACCTCACAAATCTCCTAGCACACTACCCAGACTACAACGGATACTACGGCAGAAATGATGGAGAAGGACAGGACATCTACGACGTGACACAGTATTTCAATGCTAACGGAACTAACACCGCCACCATCACCGGTGGACCTCAAGCCCAATACGGCCGTGTGTTGATTGTAGTTTACGAGCATGCTAGTGAACCTTACAGGAAAATCTGGATAAATGAAGGTTTTGACCTGCTTTACTATGGACCAACCACAGGATTCGCCTTCTTCGACAACGTAACCACTGACAAAGTAGATTCCACCCAGTTAACCATCATGTTACCCTCAGGTGATAATGATTCACCAGGCGTGCTATTCAACGGACAAACACTCAACCTAAACGGAACTGGTGGAAGCGACCCATCGTACAAATACTACAGCGTGACTTCGCTACAAAACGGACTCAATCAACTAGATGTAATAGGAGGAGGAGCATACTTCTCACTACAAAACGCCATACTAACAGTTACAATGGAACCGGTAGTAGCAAACTTCACTGCAGACACCACCGTGGGTGATGGACCTTTAACTGTGCAGTTCACCGACAATTCCACTGGAACTACTGGTTGGGCTTGGGACTTCAACAACGACGGAACAATCGATAGTACATTACAAAACCCTATCTGGACCTTCACCAACCCCGGATACTACACCGTGAAACTCACAGCAACTGGACCCGGAGGAGAGGATGAGGAAATCAAAACGGATTACATCTTCGTTAACGGACCCGATTTAGTGGTAACTGGTATTACACCTAACAGCGGTGCAGGCAACACACTGTTCTCCAACGGAAACAACACCATATCTGTAACGGTTGAAAACCAGGGGACCAGTCCGGCACCAGCATCCACCCTCAAAGTAACCATTGATGGGGAAGAATACACTGTAAATGTGCCTGCACTTGGTGTTGGCGAATCAACCACCGTAACTGTGACTGACACCACTTCCAGAAGTGTAGGTGACAGTGTACCAGTAAACACCGACACCGACCCAAACAACAGCATACCAGAGACCAACGACTCCAACAACACCTTAACAACTACCTTACCCGTTTACAACAACGGTTACCGGGGTAAACGGTACACCAACGGCAACGACATAAACACCACCACAGTATGGAGCGGAAACTACAATGTTATCTACTCCAATGGAAGCGCAGCTTACAGAAGCGGAAGCGGAAGCAACTGGGACACACCATACACAGCCACCTGGACCAACACCGACCTGCCAATACCAGCAGACACTAATGTAGTCCTGGCAAGGTTGTACCAGCCTTACACTTGGAACACTGCCCTGGGAGTGCCAGACTGGACCGCACAGTTCAACGGTAAAACACTGTATGACTTGACCTACTACACTGATACTAAAAGCTATGGAACCAGCAACTATCCATCCGGACTCTTAGTCTACGATGTAACCAGCTTATTCCAAACCAACGGCAACACACTAACCTTAACCAAAGGAGCAGCCACAACAGCCAGCCTATACGGATCCTACCTGGTTGTGATCTACGAGGATCCAAACACTGCCTTTAAACGGATTTACATAAACGACGGTGCGGACATGCTCTGCTCTAATCCCACCTACAGTACAAACGATGAACAAGCCACAGCCTACGCCAACTACAACCTGAACACCAACAAAATGAGCAACGCTCAACTAGTAGCGATACTGGCTTCAGCCGGCGATGAGAATAAAAGCAAGTTCTTCTTCAACGGACAAGAATACACCGGCTTTTGGAACAGCTACAATAGAACCACACAGACTGGTTTCAGCCTATACGATATAAACAGTGCCGTACTGAATGGATTTAACACCGCGGCCCTGCAAAGCTACAACAACGGCACCAACGGCGATAACATGGTTGCCCTGGGCACCATACTGGTACTCACCACTGACAACCAGTGCCCCACTGTCAACTGCAACCTACAGGGTGGACTATCACGAACCACACAAACCGTGACTCTAACTGCAACTGATGACCAGTGCACTACTCCACGGATCTACTACACACTCAATGGAGAAGAACCAACCACCAACTGCACACTGTACACCGGACCTATAAGCATAAACGAAACCACCACACTAAAATTTATCGCAGTAGACGATACGGGTAACATCTCACCGGAGCAGACAGAGATCTACACCATAGACACCATAGCACCTACAGCCACAGTGTTTGATCCAGTTAATGGTCAAACTAACATTGCAGCTGATAAAACAATCAAAGTAACCTTCAGTGAAGATATTAAAAAAGGCCATATGTGGATAGAACTCTTAAACAGTGAACTAACAGCCATACCATTCACTACAACAATAAATGGTAAAGTTTTAACAGTGGCCCCCACCAGCAACCTGGCAGAATCACTATACACCCTCTGGATCCACACTGGATCAGTAACCGACCTGGCAGGAAACCCAGTAGCAGTTAAATCAACCAAATTCAGTGTGGGAACATCACCCACCGTATCAAGTGTCGATCCAACCAACAACAAGGTGATCAATGTAGCCAATAAAGCATTGTTAATCACTTTCAGTGAGAACATCAAAGCAGGAAGTGCTTTTACTAATATCAAAGTCACCAACCCCGACGGAGTAAAAGTAAACCCACTATACAAAGCCATAAACGGAAAAACACTAACCCTAACCCGTAACGGTAACTACATAAACGGACTAACCTACACCATCACCCTACCCACCGGCAGCATCACCGACACAGCAGGAAACAACATCAACACCTACACCAGCAAATTCAAAATCGACACAACCAAACCCAAAATAACCAGCGTTAACCCCACCAACAACATGGTAATTAATGTGGCCAATAGATCATTAGTAATCACTTTCAGTGAGAATATCAAGGCCGGAAGCGCATTTACCAGTATCAAAGTCACCAACCCCGACGGAGTAAAAGTAAAACCGCTATACAAAGTCATAAACGGAAAAACACTAACCTTAACCCGTAACGGTAACTACATAAACGGACTAACCTACACCATCACCTTACCCACCGGCAGCATCACCGACACAGCAGGAAACAACATCAACACCTACACCAGCAAATTCACCGTAGACTTCGCCAAACCCACCATAACCAGGGTTAACCCCAGAAATAACAGCTCCGGATTTTCATTAACCGCACCCATCACCATAACCTTCAACGAGAACATACTGGAAGGCGTCAACTGGTCAAAAATCACCATGAAAAACCTGAACACAGGCAAAGCAGTCTCCTTCACCAAAACCAAAAACGGCAAATCACTAACCATCAAAATGACCTACACTAGACTACACAAAAACACCTACCAAATCTACATACCCGCAGAAACCGTTAAAGACAACGCCGGCAACAAACAAAACACACCATACACACTAACATTCAAAACACGATAATAAAAAGAAAGGAAACCTTTCCCCCTCTTTTTTTCTTTTTTTAAGGAAATTTCAATAGACTAATTAGAAATAATATTGATCTGAATATCATTATTTTTGTTATCTAAAAAAATTTGAAAAAAATAAATATAGTCTTTTTTGAAAAGTTCTTAAATAATGTATTTTTGTATGAATTGTTTGGCTAGGCTGTCTGTTTGAGTGTATTTATTGAAATAGGTTAGGAAATTGTCTTTTAAATATTTGATATTTTCGAT
>JACBOA010000004.1:0-25000 GCA_013403005.1 Methanobacteriaceae archaeon
ACCAAACGCTCAGTCTATAAAAAAGCCTACCTAAATGTACTTTTACTAGGAATAATAATATCCTACGGCCAAAACGAAATCCAAGAAATCTACGCCTTGGAAAACTTCACATAAAACAGACACCCTAAATATAAATTATAATAATTTTTCAATCATATTTTTCAATCATCATCTGACTCTAAACCCTCCAAAGCAGATGGAAGACAGTCTAAGACTGTTGCCAATCCTGAAAGGTGAAGGTTCATCACCACGGCACCTAATATCTCATCTTTGGAAGCTCCCTGACTTTTAGCCATTTTAGCATGCATTTTTACTCCTAAAGGATTTCTATTAGCGGTTTGAATGGCAATGTTTACCAGTTGTTTGGTTTTAGGATCCATACCCTTAAGGAAACGCTGCGCCTCCACCAGATCGTTGAAAGGTCCTGCTAATTCCGGAAACTCTTCTTGAAATATTAAATAAGGATTTTTTGACATAATATCTTCTCCTATGGATTAATAATAAAATCAATTCATATATTAATCTTTGTAGTTGTTTCAAATCTTATAGTTATAAACATATTTTTTATGGGATTATTTGGGAATTTTAATCACTGAGATTTGTTATCAAAAACTGATTATCTAAAACTATGAATAATAAATGAATAATATGAATAAGCCTTAAGAAGAATAATGGATTATCCCTTTTCAAGTATCAATGATTTAAAGCATTTAAAGCATCTTTTAGTTCATTAGAGATTATTAATATTTCTTCTCCTTTTAAATTAAAAACACGCTCATCAATTAATTCAGTATCTATTTGAGATATTAAACCGCGAATGGTACTTTTATCCAATTTTTTATCTGATATTTCGTGAAAAGATTGCAAAAGTGCCTTTCCTGCTTTCTTTTTCTTATGTTGAAATAATGCTCTGCAAGTCTTCACAAAAAAATTATCAATAGGGGGGTTCTTTTGGGGTGTTAATTTAACTACTGCTGATGATATTTTTGGTGGGGGGATAAATGCCCGGGGAGGGACTTTAAAAAGAAGTTCAGTCTGGGTGCAGAGATTCATCATCACTGAAAGACGGGAATAATTCGAGTCCCCTGGTTGGGCAATCATCCTTGATGCGAATTCCCACTGATACATTAAAATAGCAAAATCAAAGTCATACTGAAGGAGTTTGAAGGTTATAGGTGATGAAATCTGGTAGGGTAGGTTGGAAACAACTTTGTTAAAGTAGGGGAATTCGATTTTGGTGGCATCAACCTCCAGTACATCCACATTGGAAATTTTGAGGTTATTAAGCCGTTCCCTTAAAACATGGGCGATCCTTTGATCCTGCTCAACTGCCACTAATTTACGAACCTTTTCAGCAATGGGGATGGTTAACGTCCCTATGCCTGCCCCAATCTCCAGAACAACATCAGTATCGGTAAGCTGAGCACTCTCAATAATACGGGATAAAATTTGATTGTTAATAAGGTAATTTTGACCTTTCCTCCGGTCTAAACGTATTCCATGTTTTTTTAATAGACTGAAGGTTTCTTTGGCCAACATTTCCCTTTATTTTCATTATTCAATTCCATTAGATAGGAAATAAATTAATCTACCTGAAAAATAAATTATCTAGCTGAATTTTCTTTTGGGAGGTCTGGTAAAGAGGATGTATTTCTTTTTACCCTTCCTATCTTCAGCTGCTTCTAATTCCAAGTGAATCCGTTTAGCAATAAGTTTAACCGGATCAGAGAGCATGGGCACTCTTTTTTTTATATCTTCAAAGTCCTGAAAGGGAGCTTCCTTTCTGGCCTCTATAATGTCCCACATGTGTTTTTTACCTATTCCGGGTAAAAGTTCAATCTGGTGTAGGCGGGTGGTTATGGGACCAGCTTCATTAAAGAATTGAACAAATTTATCTTCCTTTTCCTTGATAATTTCTTCAATAACGTAATTAAGCTCTATTTTAGCAGTTGAAGTCATTTTATTAAAGGGTAATCTGCGGTTAACCCTGGCAATTTTATCTCTTTTACCTGCACCAATGTAAACCTTTTCATGAATGTCCAGGTTAATCCTTTCCTTGGGTGTTAGCTCTAACAGGGTGAATTCTTCAGTTCCAATTGCCTGAGCAACAGGTTTACGTTTGTAGGAGTTAGCACCATCCTTAACATAACCAAGAGGCAGATAATCTAATATAATAGCATAATCTTCCATATAATCACCCTGATAAATAAATTATTAATTAATTAATTATTTTTGTAAATATGGAAATCAGATGTCTTTAACCCAATGAAAAGAGTTATTCACATTCTTTTTAAGATTCTTCCCGATATTTGTCCACAATTTTTAGTATTTTTTCCATTTCTTCCTTTTTATGGGATCCTCTTTCCTTGGCAAAAATCAGTCTCATGTCATCCATATCTTCAGGCATTAAATCTGCTATTTTAACGGCCTGGGTCTTTTTGATAATCTCTTCCAGTTCTTCAACCAGCTTTAAAGCGTTTTCAGGGGATATTTTGGAGAATTTGGTGACATGGTCCAGGGCCAGATTCTGCTCATAACTAAGTTCATGAGCTTCTTCCCGGGCCTCTAACAATGGTTTGACTTGTACAAGGGGGATAGGATCGGTTTCGAGGGTTTTTTTCCCAATCATCGCCATCACTCTTGTATTTTCAGGTGTTCTGGACGAATTATCAGTTTTTTAGACTTATTGCCATCATTAATTGCTACAATATATGCTCGACCTCTTCTTTCTGCAACTTTCCCGGTTTTACCATGAAAACGTGGGTGTGGCTGTCCTTTGTGAACACTGGGGTCGATTATGATGTGAACCAGATCATTTTCCTGGAAGGTCTGGATTTTTTTGGTAATGGGGTTTGTTCTACCTGTTCTTAAACTCTTTTTAAGCTTGTATCTTGTTTTACTTCTAAAACCTCTTGATCTCTGAGTCATTTTAAAAACCTCCACTTCAACTTGAAATGGGTTGTTAAATTTACTTGTACAAATATCAATTATTCAAATTCTATGCAGTAATTTCAAACAAATTTAAGTGCGCATAAGCTCTTTTAATGATATTTTTCAGATTTATATCCATCTGACTTTATAATATGGGTTCATGGGGTGTTTAGTCTTTTAATAAAGATAAAATTCGCATGAATTGCAATTGTTTGGAAATAGGTGAAATCGATTAATTTAATTTATAAATCATCAGAGTTTATAAAACTATCCTTCCACCCATTTAAATGTTAACTTCCAGCACATCCAGTTCAACACATTTTGCTGGGAAACCCAATAAAGATGTAACACTGGGCTGAGTCCTTTCCTCATCCCCCGATATGAGTTCCTTGATGTATAAGCCTCCTGAACAATTGATAATTAATTCAAAATGGTTTGAATCGATTTTTTTAGTTTGAATATTTTTCACTTCTCTGGTGCGAATCTTATCTGTTCTACGGTGAGAAACCCGAAGGGGAGTTCGTTGTTTTATAATTTCAAGGGATTCTAAAATCTTTAAATCCTCTTCATCCACTTCATGTTCTACTTCCACCAGGGCACGGTAGATTTTATAGGTTTCTGTAGTGGATGCCTTAACACCACTGCGCCGGTCCTTATTTACCATTTTTAAATTAAGAACTTCAACCTTACCCTGGCAGTGATTGTTAATTTCATCATTCAATTCTTTCAAGTTTAAATTACGTATTTTAGGTTCTTTAATTTCAAGTACGAATGGTCTGCCACTGCCGAGCATCCTCACATCCACATCTTCTCTACCTGCACCATGAAACTTGGATTCCTTTCCTTTGGTAGCCTCAAGAACTTTTTCTGCCACCAGTTCTTCCACAGTTTCAGGGTACATTTTCCCGGTGAAGTTGCATCTTTCACATCCGCTCCCTTTACACTTCATGCAGGGCCACTTGGTCTGGGGAATGCCTCTTATAAGTTTTCGGTATCTGCCTTCCAGGAATAATGGGTTGATCTGAAGATCCACCTTATCCCGGGTAAAATCCATCATCAATACCAGGTTAGGATTATTAAAATCTACTAATTTCTCCAGACGGGCTTCTAATTGCTTACCTAACTCGCGATTAATCTCTTTTTTTATACTTTCACTTTCGAAACCAATTTCTTCCTGCAATTTCTTCTCTTTTTCAATTATTTTTGGGGGCACACGACAGCCCATCAAAAAAGTTGAAAATTCAATTTTTGAATCGTCAATTTCGCTAATTACCTTCTCCACAATAGTTTCTAAAGTTTCAAAGAGATCTCCACACAGGTAACATGCTCCAGTCTTTTCAGGTAGTTCAGCTTCACTGGCCAGTTGGGTTTTGATATATCTGCCTCTTTCTTCATTGTCCTTTCCTGAGACTTTTTGGTAGAAAAACCTGCCCAGACAATGATCACAGATGTTTCCATTGGTTAAGCTAATTAATTTCAATGATCTGTCTTTGAAATTTTCCATATTAACCTTTCCTGAATTTTACATTAAATAAATAATTAAAATCGATTTAGGGGTATAAATTAACACAATTTTTAAAAATAGCCCTATTCATAGGTTTAAATTTAAAAAAGAGGAAAGAATGTATTTATCTCATCATCTGCCGCATCATTTGTCCCAGAGGTCCGCCCATTTTCCGCTTTCCAAATCCTTTTATAGCCTTTTTTGTCACCTGATAATATTTAAGAAGCTCTTTAACATCTTCATTGCGCATTCCGGAGCCTCTTGATATTCTTTTAACCCTGGATTGTTTGATGATTTCAGGATGGGTGAGTTCCTCTTCAGTCATGGAGTCCATGAGAATTTTATATTTGGTTAATTTTTCCTCAGTCACCTGAGAAGCGTTTTTAGGTAGTTTGCTGCCCATGCCTGGTAACAGGTTCATAACTTGTTGCATGGGACCCATTTTATTCATCATCTCAAACTGACTGTACATATCCTTCAGGGTGAATTTACCACTTAACATGGCGTCCATGGCTTCAGTATCTACATCTTCCTCTGCAATTTCCTCTGCACGTTCAATTAATGTTTTAATGTCGCCCATACCCAGTAATCGTGAGATGAAACGTTCAGGATCGAAGACTTCCAAGTCCTCGATGCGTTCTCCTGTTCCAATGAACTTTATGGGAGCTCCAATTTCAGCAACTGCAGAAAGAGCCCCACCTCCTTTAGCAGAACCGTCGAGTTTGGTTATCACAATAGATCCGATTTTGGTGGTTTTACTGAATGCAAGAGCCTGTTCTCTGGCTTGCTGGCCTATGGTTCCATCAATGACCAGCATAACCTCATCAGGTTCCACCACTGCAGATATTTGTTCCATCTCTTCCAGAAGATCTTTTTCCTCCTTATGACGACCAGCAGTATCCACAATGATTAAATCTTGCTTTTTAAATTCTTTCAAACCTTTCCTGGCCAGATCAAGAGCATCTTTATTGTCAGGGTCTCCATAAAGTGGCAAATTCAGACTTTCAGTAAGCTGGCGCAACTGTTCGTATGCTGCTGGTCTCCAGGTGTCAGTACAGATTATTGCCGGGCTAAAACCTTTCTTCTGCAAGTATCGGGCCATTTTACCAATGGTGGTGGTTTTACCACTTCCCTGTAGTCCTACAAACAGTATTTTGTATGGTTTTTTGCTGATTTCTATCTCTTCTGCTTTATCTCCTAGTAAGTGGACCAGTTCATCATAAACAATCTTAATTACATGTTCCTTGGCTGTAACTCCTTTAGGAGGTTTTTCATTAAGGGCTTTGTTTTCTATGGTCTTAGATAAGTTTAAAACCAGTTTAATATTGACATCGGATTGAATCAAAGCCCTTTGAATTTCTTTTATGACTTCTTTAACCACTTCTTCATCAATAATGGTCATCCCGGCCAATTTTTTCATGGTTTTGGTCAGATTCTTGCCCAGATCACCTAACATGATTTCTCACCAAGTTGAACATATTCATTAATTTCTTAAAGTCATCTCTAATATCATTTGTAAATATTATTTTAAAGTAACTTTAATGTTGTTTACTTAATAATTTAATTTTTAAATTAACACGACTAACTTAACTAGATGCATGAAAATCAAAACATCATACCTTAAAATTACCTAATACCTTAAAATTTATTAGAAATTTAGAAATGCATGCCAAACTTACTTTTTGACAAAAATCACTAATTGAATCTGTATAATAATTCATATGTATGTGATATATTTGTTCAGAAGGTTAACATATCATAACGATCTTATATGATATAAATATAGAATATAATCTATATTGATTATATTTTATTATATAATGAAAATGGATAATGATAATGAGCTTATTTTTTGAAGTTCTTTAGGAATTTTTTCATGGTGGAATAATGCTGGAAAAGCTTGTAAAAAGTCTTGTTGAAGCCCCTGTTGTTAAAAAAGGCGACTACGATTATTTCGTTAACCCTATTACTGATGGAGTTCCTCTGGTTGAAGCGGATTTACTCCAGGAAGTTGCAGAAGCAGCACAACAGTTCGCTGATCTGAATGTGGATAAAATAGTCTGCGTGGAAGCTATGGGAATTCATCTGGCAACTGCTATTTCTCTTTTAACTAATATTCCATTTGTGGTTGTGCGGAAACGTTCTTATGGTCTGGATGGAGAAGTAGCTGTCCATCAGACAACAGGATACAGTGAGGGTGAATTGTATGTTAATGGTCTCGAGAGTGGAGATCGCGTTTTCCTGGTGGATGATGTGGTCAGCACAGGAGGTACTATGACTGCAGTAATCAAAGCCCTCAAAATAATAGGAACTGAAATCATTGACGTGATGGCCATTATAGAAAAGGGAAGTGGAAAGGAATTTGTGGAGAAAGAAACCGGGATTAAAGTAAATACTCTGGTTAGAGCCAATGTTGTAGAGGGTAAAGTTGTGGTAGAGGAAATAACTGCTGGTAAAAAGGACTAATCTAGAAATAATGGCTAAATGGCTAATAATGGAATTGAGGACATGGCAGATACTCGTTATCAGTTCAAAGTTAATGAGATAATTGATAAAATCAGAAAAACAGATGCCCAGGTAGTTGGACTGCAGTTTCCAGAAGGATTAAAAGTCCATGCAACTCACCTGGCACATGATATTGAACGTGAAACAAGTGCAATAGTTTTAATATCTGGAGATCCCTGTTACGGGGCGTGTGATCTTTCTGATGATGCTATGGATGGTTTGGTGGACTTACTGGTGCATTTCGGGCACACTCCTCTTCCAATTAATTACAAAGTTCCCACTCTTTTCGTGGAGGCCCATTACCAGTTAGAATCAATGAAAATACTAGAAGAAGCATTAAACCTTCTTGAAGGAAAAGAAAAGATTGGTCTGGTGACCACCACCCAACACTTGCACTTATTGGAAGATGCAGCCCGTTTTTTAGAGGAAAATGGAAAGGAAGTTTTAATGAAAGAGGGCGCGGGAACTCTGAAAGGACAGGTTTTAGGATGTAATTTTTCATCAGTGCAGGATTTACCAGTTGATGCATTTCTTTACCTGGGAAGTGGTAATTTCCATCCGCTGGGAATAAAACTTTCCACTGAAAAGGCAGTGGTTATAGCTGACCCCTATCTAAACCAGGTGAGAGATATAGACGAGTTCGCTGATAGAATCCTCAGAATACGTTTTGCACGGATAACACGGGCTAGTGAGGCTAAAAAATTTGGAATAATAATATCCTCCAAGGCAGGCCAGTCCAGATGGCAACTGGCAAAATCTTTAAAGAAAATGCTGAATGAAGAGGGCAAGGATGCATATTTGATCCAGATGGCTGAAATAAACCCTCCCAATTTATTGCCTTATATGGATTTGGATGCATTTATCGTAACAGCATGTCCTCGAATTGCGATAGATGATTCTAAGATGTATGATAAACCTCTTTTAACTCCCCAGGAACTGGAAATCGTTCTCGGAAAGAGAAAGTGGGAAGATTACCAGATGGATGAGATTAAATACTAAGTATATATAAACATTAATTCACAACAAATTCAAGAATATAAAATACAAGGATATCAAATATTACCAAAGTTGAAAAATGGATACTTAATATTTAAATATATTCTTATTATTATAAAATTATATTCTATTATCTTAAGATTCTCACAAGTGATTTAAGCAGATTCTTAAAATAATTATAATATTTTAACAAGAGGGACGACAATCACAATTTTAATAAAATATTCAACTAAATATTACTAATTCAATTATAAATAATCAATTATAAATAACTCAATTTAATAATATCACACACATGAAAATATGATAATTTTTTCATCATACTGCGTTTCTTGAGCTATCCTCTACGATAATTTCATTTATCATTTATCATACATTTTTAATCACATTTACGGATTCAAAGGTTATATTCGCAGATTTACATTCACAGATAATCATATTTAAGGTAATTTATGGTGTTATATGAGTTCATTAGTGATTTTTCATTACCAAGTGACCTTAAAATACATTAAATTACTATTAAATGCTTAAGCTTAGATGATTTTTCAAATAATTAGATGCAAATCAACTATTAATCCAAATTTAAAAAACTTAAAAAAAACAAAAAGACACAAAAAGATACAAAAAGATACAAAATTTAATATTAAATTTTAATAAGCTTGTTTTAAATGAGGTGAAGAAGATGAGAGCAAAAAACGGAGATTTCGTTCTTCCTGGTGATGCTTTAGGAGTCACTGAGGAGTTTCTCCCGTCAGAATGGACCTATGATGATCATGGTGATATTAGGTCGCTGGTGGCGGGAACAGTAACCATAGATCAGAAAAACAAAAAAATATCCATAATTCCCAAAACAAAATCCCCTGCAATTTTAAAAAAGGGCGACGTGATTTTAGGGCAGATAAGAGAAGTTAGAGGGCAGCGAGCTCTGGTGGATGTGGATGGGATAAAAGATAGTAAAAGAAGCTTACCCATTACATTTTTAGGAGCCATACATATTTCACAGGCAAGAAAGGGATATGTAGACAAGCTAACTGATGATTTTCATATTGGAGATCTTATCCAGGCCCGGGTCACCAAAGTAATGGGTGTGGACAATGCTGATCTCACCACTGCAGAAAATGAACTTGGTGTTCTCAAAGCTATGTGCACCAACTGCCGACACTTCATGAAAAAGATCGGTAAAAAAGAAGTTAAATGTCCTAACTGTGGTAGAAAAGAGACAAGAAATATCTCTTCAAATTACGAGGGATAAAATGAAGGTTATAACAGATAAAAGGAATGAATTAGAGATAGAAATTACGGGAGAGACGCATACTCTATGTAATGCTCTACGAAAGACTCTCATGGAAGATGAAGATGTTGAATCTGCAGCATATGTTATAGAGCACCCGATCATAGGGGAGCCTAAACTTTACATAAAGGCGAAAAATCCTAAAAAGTCCCTCAAAAAGGCAGCAGAAACTCTCAAATCAAGATGTGACGAGTTTAAAGAACTCATAGAATCTGATGGTAATGGAAAAACTAAAGGAAAAAAAGCTAAAAAGTCAACCAAAAAAGCAGCTAAATCCTCCAAGAAATCCACCAAAAAAACCACCAAGAAAACCGCCAAAAAGAAGAAGTGAACTAAAAAAGTTCAGAAGCATTAAACAGGAAATTAGGATCCTGGGAGTTGATGATGCTCCCTTTACTCCTCACACCCAAGATCGTGTAATGCTAATTGGAACCGTCTTCAGGGCAGGAACCTGGTTGGATGGAGTGCTCCGCACATTTATAACGGTGGATGGGAATGATGCCACAGATGCACTAATTGAGATGGTTAATAAATCACGACACCTGGAACAGCTGGGTGTCATGATGCTGGATGGCATTACTTTCGGCGGATTCAATGTGGTTGACATAAACAGAATATTTCAGGAAACTGGAGTTCCAGTGGTAGTCATAATGCGCAAGTATCCTGACTTGGAAAGAATAAAAAATGCTCTAAAGAAATTTCCAGACAGGAAATGGCGGTGGAATTACATTCTTGAAGCTGGAGAAATCTATAAAATTGATAAGATCCATAATCAGGAACCCATTTACATGCAGACCAGTGGTATAAGTGAAGAAGATGCTCGAGAGATTGTGATACTTTCTGCAACCAGAAGTGCGATTCCCGAGCCCATACGTGCGGCTCATATTATTGCAGCAGGCGTGACCATTGGAGAGTCTAAAGGTAACGCCTAATACCTAATAACGTTGAATAAAAAAATATGAGTCAAGCCTTCTATCAATTCCATCAATAATTTCAATCAAATATGCTATAACTATAATTTCAACCAAATAATATACATTAACCATAATTTCAACCATAAAGCATGCAACTGGAGGGTTTTAGTAAACTTTTTTCATAATCTGGGAGATTTATAAATGGATCATCAATGGATCCAGATCTGAACTTCAAATTATACGGATTTAACTTAAATTCATGAGTTTTGATGAATTTATGGAAGTCAAATGTTAGATAATTTAATGTTAGATATAAAGAGGGGAAACTTTATTAAAAATTATAAACATCCTTTTTTAACAGTTGATGCAGTGATAACTGATCAACATGGAGATATAGTATTTATTCGCAGGAAAAACCCTCCTTACCAGGGATCATGGGCCTTTCCCGGTGGTTTTGTGGAGTATGGCGAAACAGTTGAAGAAGCAGTTCTAAGAGAAGTTAAAGAAGAAACAGGACTTGAAATAGAGATTAGGGAGTTACTGGGAGTTTATTCAGATCCACAAAGGGATCCCCGGGGACACACAATTTCGATCTGCTTTTTGGCTAAAATAAGCGAAGGTGAACTTCGAGCAGGCACCGATGCTGCTGAAGTGTCAACTTTCACCATAGAAAAAGCTCTTAAAAGTGATTTAGCCTTTGATCACAAAGATATTTTGATGGATGCTCTGGAAAAGTTAAGTGCATGATGAGAGATCTAATATGAGAAATCTATTATGGAAAACAATTATTTAACTAATGATTTTAACTAATGATATAAAATTAAGGCAATAATAAACAGTGTAACTTTGTATTAAAAAATTTATAAAAAACTGATATCAATCTCAATAATCAAAAAATATCTTAAATTATAAAAATTCGGATTTCACTAAGTTAAATTTTATAAGGAGGATTTTAATGGAATTTTGCCCTAAATGTGGGACAGTCATGTTCCCTAAAGGTGACTGTTTCCAGTGTAGTTGTGGTTACCAAAAAAAGATAACCAAGGAAACTCTAAGTGAATATGAGGTTTCAGAAAAATTAGCCCCCAAGGAGAATGTAATTGTAACTGGGGATGATGTTAAAACCCTGCCTACAACCAAGGCTTTATGTCCTAAATGTGGCAATCGAGAGGCATTCTGGTGGTTACAACAAACCAGAAGGGCTGATGAATCTGAAACCAGATTTTTAAGATGCACCAAATGCGGACAGACTTGGCGAGAATATGACTGATCTAGGGAGTGGGGGATGTTCAAATGGCAGAAAAGCCTAATAATGTTTCAAACCAGTCTATCTCCGAAAATGATGAGTCTAAGGATAATGGTGATTCTAAGAATAATTTTACTGAAAAATCACCATCTAAAAATCCTTCAAGAAGATTCAGAGACTTTTTAACTGCTGGTAATCTAGAAGAAAATGGATCTCCTAATGATTCTCCAAAAGCAAAAGTCTCCTCAGAAGATTTTAAAGAAAATAACGAATTTGAAGGTAAAGAAAACGAGGATAAAAGCCAAACTGAAGTGCATGAATTCCATTTCAGTCAGGAGCTCATGAAATTTGATATTTACAGGAAGCTCCGCTCCAATAAAGAAAGGGTCATTAAGGTCACTGGAGGGATAATCGGAACCATTTTCATCATTGCAGGGATATTATATATTATGGGTGCTGCGTTTAGAGTAGCTGACAATGTAATATTCGGTGAAAGAGCAGTTCTATCTGCTTTTTTAATATTGGTGGGGGTTCTAATCCTGGCAGGAATATTCGCAAGGTCCCAGTTGGAAGGAACTTTCCTTAAAAACATACACAGTGAACTGGAAGTGGCTGAAGACCCATCTTCTGATGGGAAATCTTCAGATAAGAAAGAAAAACAAAAAAGTAATATATATCAGAAGGATAAAAAGTAATTTAAAGGAGGATGAACATGTTCAAGGCAGTTTTAAGTGATTCCAATATTTTGAAGACAAGTTTCGATGCTATATCATCCATTGTTGATGAAGTGCAGATGCAGGCTGATGAAGAAGGTTTGAGACTGGATGCTCTGGACCGCAGTCACATCACATTTGTGCACCTGGAACTCAAGAAAGGATTGTTCGATGAATATCAGTGCAGTGAGTCAATGAAGATTAACGTGGACACTGAAGAGTTAATGAAAGTCCTGAAAAGGGCTAAATCCGAGGACATGGTTGAGATTACTGTGGATGAGGGAAACCTGATTATTACCTTTGAAGGTGAAGCCCGCAGAACATTCAAGATACGACTCATTGACATCGAGTACGAGGCCCCCAGCCCTCCACAACTGGAATATCCTACAGAATTCGAAGTGCCATTTGCTCTTTTAAAAGACTCTATTCAGGACATAAGCATTGTTTCAGATAAGATCGCTCTTCAGGTGGATGCAGACAAATTCCAGGCATCTGCAGAGGGAGAGTTTGGAGATGCTCAAATTGAGTACTTGCATGGGGAAAAGATCGAAGAATCTGCCAGGTCAATATATTCACTGGAAAAAGTTAAAGAAATGCTAAAAGCGGATAAATTCTCTGAATCTGCTGTAATCAGATTAGGAAACGACATGCCCCTGAATCTTGCCCTGCAAATGGCAACTGACGAAGGTGAACTGAGTTTCCTCCTGGCTCCTAGAATAGAAAGTGAAGAATAAGTGAGGAATAGGGTTGGATGAGTTTTTCCAGAATTTGAGGGAGATCCAAAAAAAAGAGAGAAGTTTAAGTGGTCTATCTCCGGTGGGGGAGGACTTCTACCAGCAGATCTCCAATTATTTCAACAAGCTAATGAAAAGGATAGATAATAATCCGTTTTCATTCGAGTCGTACCTTCTCCGAGATGCTCAGAGAATAGTGGTTGAGATCTGCGAGAGAAGAGAGCATAAAATAACCAACAGTGCAGTGATGAATGTCCAGCGTTCTTATCAAATATTCAAAGACACTGTTGAAGATGTTAAGCCTAACATCCCCCAGAATTCAACCCCAGAAGAACAAAAACTTTACATGGACTTGTACCGGAATCTGGGAAGATATCGGGAAGAACTGAGGTCTCCTTTAAGATCTTACTCTTCCAAAAACAAAAAATCTTCAGATTCATCTTCAAAGGCGATAAATCGCCAATTACAGGCAGATGCAGGGGATATACTCGACATCCCAGATAAAAGTAATGATGTTGATGGAAAAATACCATACAATAGTGAAGTTCATATTTCTAAAAATATAAGAGAATCTAAAAAAATAAGGGAACAACCTTCTTTTAGAGATGAGATTCCTCCTGAAATTCAGGATGAAATATACAGGGAGTTCGGAAAAGAACCCTCCAGACAGGATTTTCAAGGATCTAAATCATCTTCAAAAGAAATTAAGGATTCTGGGATAAATGCCACTGATTCCCATAGTTCTAACGGAGAATTAGAAAATCTACCTGGAACTGGAAGTGGGGGTAGTGGTTCATTTTCATCTGGAAATATTCCCGAGACCAATAAAACATCCACTGAGGTTTTAATGATCCTGGATGAAATTCCTTCCATTATGGGTGTGGATAGCAAGGTTTACGGTCCCTTTTATCCAGGAGATATCATCACCATGCCCAAACCCAATGCCCGTATATTGATTAAAAACCACAAGGGAAAGTCCATCCAAAGGTATAAATAAACAGTGAAATAAATATAGCCAGATATAGAGTCAGGCTTTTTATAATAGTAAGAGGACCATTACTTAATTTTACGAGGGCATTGACTTATTTTTACAGCCAAAGAGGTGATTATATGAAGATTCCTAAAGAAAGGAAAACTTACTGTCCAAATTGCAAAAAACACACAATTCACACAGTTTTAGAGTCAAAAAGAAGAAAAGCCAGCGAATTAAAATGGGGTCAAAGACAATTCCGTCGAGTAACCGCCGGTTATCGTGGGTACCCTAGACCACTACCCTCAGGTAACAAACCAACCAAAAAGCTGGATTTAAGATACAAGTGCAAGGAATGCAATAAATCCCACATCAAAAGATCCACATTCCGGGCTGGGAAAGTAGAGTTCATCCAGCAGTAGGTGAAAGTCATGTCAAAAAGCAAAAGCAACTTTTTAAGAGTTAAATGTGGAGATTGTGGCAACCAACAAGTAGTTTTTGATCATGCTGCCTCCAAAGTGGAGTGCATCATCTGTGGAAAGTCCCTGGTTAAATCCAGGGGTGGAAAATCAGAAATTTTAGCCCAAATAGTAGAAGTACTGGACTAAGGTGTTTTAATGGTAAGAATGAAGCATAAGTGGCCACAAGAAGGTGATTTAGTCGTGGCCACCGTGCACAAAGTCCTCAATTACGGTGCATTCGCCAAACTGGAAGAGTATCCTGGAGAAGAGGCTTTCATCCACATCTCTGAAGTATCAGCAGGCTGGGTGAAAAACATCCGGGATTACGTTCGGGAAAACCAGAAAATAGTTGCCCGTGTTCTTCGAGTTAACCCTAAAAAGGGGCATGTGGATGTTTCCATGAAAAGGATCCGTGAGGATCAGAGGACCCGCAAAATCCAGCAATGGAAAATAGAACAAAAGGCTGAAAAACTCCTTGAATTCGCAGCAAAAAGTATTAATAAGGATTTGGACGCAGCTTACGATGAAGTAGGCTATGCGATGATGGATGAATTCGGAGATCTCTACGGTGCATTTGAAATATCTGCTGAAGAAGGTGTGGATTCTCTAATTGAGAGGGGGATGGATGAAACATGGGCAGCTGCCATAACTGAAGTTGCCAAGAAGAACATTTCCCCACCTGAAGTACAAATTACTGGTTATGTGGACCTAACTTCCTATGCATCGGATGGTGTTGAAATCATACGCAAAGCCTTAAATTCAATAAATAAGGACAATATATCGGTCCAATGTGTGGGTGCACCACGTTACCGTCTAAGGGTAAAATCTTCTGATTACATCACTGCTGAAACCATGTTAAAAGATGCGGCAGATAAAGCCATACAAACTGTTATAGCAGCTGGTGGTGAAGGCGAGTTTCACAGGGAATTAGAATGAAAATGAAAATGCGGCGGTGTCGTTTGTGCAAAGAATACACCATAAAGGATCACTGCCCCTATTGCGAGGGAGAATTAGAAGTGATTTACCCTCCTAAATATTCTCCTCTGGATAAATATGGAAAATACAGAAGAATTCTCAAAAAACAACACGCTGAATCCAATTAATTCATTAGAGGAGATTGTTTTTCATATATTCTAATCTCCTAAAGGATTTCATAAAAATCATCCAGGAAGGACTCAATTAACTAATCTTGAAATATTAATTTAATCAATCAATTAGGGTGATTCGGATTAATTAGATTATAAAGGGAGTGTTCAGATGAAGGAAACATTCATAAAAATGATTAAAGAAGTAGAACTTGAAGATCCCATTTTTATCGAAGCCCTACCAGGTATTGGTCATGTAGGTAAACTGGTTGCAGAGCACATCATCCACGAACTCGGGGCAGAAAAATTCGCAGAACTTTACTCACCATCATTCCCACCACAGGTCTTTGTAGATGAAGATGGAATTGTAGAGCCCATGAAAAACGAGTTTTATTATCTCAAAGCCCAGGGTGAAGATAAAAGAGATTTCATATTTTTGGGTGGAAACACCCAGGGACTCAGTCCAGAAGGTCAATATGAAATATGTGGTTTTGTACTGGACTTTGTGGAAAAATACGGTGTTAAAGAAATATACACATTGGGAGGACTTGGAACCGGCCAACCAGTAGAAAAACCAAAAGTTTTCGGAGCTGCAACCAGTAAAGAACTGGCAGAGGATCTTCAAGAACGTGGTGTCACCTTAAGGTCTGCTGATGGTGGTATAATCGGTGCCTCAGGATTAATTCTTGGTTTGGGCATGTCCAGGGGTATGAATGGTGTATGCCTAATGGGTGAAACTCCTGGATACTTCATTGATGCCGATGCATCCAAGGCAGTTCTCACTGTGCTTTTAGAGATGCTCAAAATCGAGGTTGACGTTGCAAAACTGGAGGAAAGGGCTGAAGAAACCCGGAAGATGATCACCAAAGCACAGCAAATGGAAAGAGAAATGGCTGAAAGGATGAACATCGTACCTGGGGAAGAAGACCTCCGATACATAGGTTAAATCTATTGATCTATAATAATCTAAGTTTTATTTTACATTAACTGGTTTTATTATCTGGTTTATGGCGATAATTAAATTAAACCATTGAAAACTAGATTATTTTTTTTATTTTTTCTTTAATTAATTTCAAATGTATTGGGATATAATCCAGAAAAGGGGTGAAAAAGTGATTATAAGGGCGGACTTGCATATCCATGGACCTTATTCCATGGCCACATCTCGAAATATGACTCCGGAGTTATTATCATCTCAGGGAAATCTGAAAGGATTGCATCTGGTTGCAACTGGGGACGCATTTCATCATAAATGGCTTAAAATGTTAGAAGAAGCCACTGAAGAAGATGGAGAGGGAGTATTCAGGATCAGGGAAACTACTAAAACTCACAATGAATTTCTAAAAGAAGAAATTCCGGAAGGGTTTTCTAAAAACCCGGAAACTAAACTCATCCTAACCTCGGAGGTGGAAGATTCAAAAAGAGTCCACCATCTGCTTATTCTCCCCTCATTTGAAGCTGCCTACCAGATGAGAAAAAATCTAAAAGGTAATCTTGATTCTGATGGCAGGCCAAGACTGCGCATGAGCGGTGCTGAAATACAGGAATTAGCCCTGGAAAACAGTTGTATAATGGGACCCTCCCATGCATTCACCCCCTGGACCAGCATTTACAAGGAATACAATAGTGTTTATGATTGTTACAATGAAACACCTGCTTTTCTGGAGCTGGGGCTCTCTGCAGATACTGATATGGCAGATCGTATCCAGGAATTGCAGGAGATACCCTTCCTCACCAACTCTGATGCTCATTCTCCCTGGCCCCACAGGCTGGGTCGTGAGTTTAATGAAATAGATGTAAAAAATATAAGCTTCCCAGCACTGGCTCGTGCCATTGCTGATAAGAAGATCACAGCAAACTATGGGTTTGACCCGAGGCTGGGTAAGTATCATCACACTGCCTGTACCAAATGTTACCAGCATTTCCATCCAGAGGAAGCCATCAACATGAAAATGAAATGTCCCTGCGGAGGAACCATAAAAAAAGGTGTTGATTACCGGGTGGAGGAACTAGCCACCTGGGATGAGCCTCATCACCCATCACACAGACCTCCTTACATTCATATCATGCCTCTGGCAGAAATCATTAGTTTAACCTATAGTAAAGGAGTCACCACCAAATTCGTTCAGAAAAAATGGCAGGAATTAATCTTAAAATTCGGGGATGAAATTTCTGTTTTAATTGACGCTCCCATGAAGCAACTGGTGGAAATTGACCCGGAACTGGCCCGAAGAATCAGGGCCTTCCGTGATAAAACCCTACAAATCAAAGTAGGTGGTGGGGGAAAATATGGTGAGATCTTATTCAATGAAAAATCAAAAGTGGTTAGTGAACCAGTTAAAAAGAATCAAAATTCTACCCTAGATGCCTTTATAAAATGAAAATATTAATAGCTACCATAATGGCAAATAGTTAAATAGCGAAGTGTATAGGAAAATTTTACAAGAAAATTTTTTTATACCCTTTTAGTTAACCCCTAATTAGAGAATCCAAAAATTATGACATTGTTATAAAAAGATTTTTTGAGGTGTTTAGATGGGTATTGGTATGGAATATTCTTGGACAATATTGGGTGTAATTATTGGCGGATTTATTCTAGTAAACCTGGTGATACAGGCTTTAAACAGAAATCCTGCATAGAATAAATGCTTATGGAATAAACTCTTAAATACTTTAAATTTTTTATAATAATTTTGATTATTTCCAATAATTTTTAAAATGATGAACTGAATTTTTAAATCTTATCTAAATTTTATCTAAAAAATTTTATTTCCAATATTTTTTTTGGTGGTTGTTCCAGAGAAACTTTTCACATTCCTCGTTTTAAATCCTGCTAATTAATATGAGTCCTTTAAAAATAAGAGAAGAGTAAATTAAAGAAAAAACTAAAAATTAAACGGACCCGCCGGGATTTGAACCCGGGACCCTCAGATTAGGAGTCTGATGCCCTATCCTGGCTAGGCTACGGGCCCACAATGATTTTTAGCAATATTTTTATCTTTTATTCTTTTTTTCTTTTTTACAGTCCAATAAGAACTCGGTTCCAATTGATTGGTAAAGATTCAAACATTACAAAAAAGTATACAGGAAACGGACCCGCCGGGATTTGAACCCGGGACCTTCGGATTAGAAGTCCGACGCCCTATCCAACTAGGCTACGGGCCCGTATGAATTTAACTGTATGCTGGTGATTCTCCTTCGCCTTGAACAGCCTGTGCAAGTTCTTTTAGTCTTGACTCTATTTCTTCGGCTTCTTTCAAAAGTGGCTCGGAGTTAACTTCTATGTCCAGCATCCTATTTAAAACATCCACCACACTGGCAGCTGCCCTGGGATCAGGGTACTGGTTTAGGACCTCGGCAAATAGACATGAACCTGGAATGTCACGGCTCATGCTTCGGGTTAGGAGGGTGCCTGAAAGTCCATTTATGTTTCCAAAGGGAAGTATAGGCAGATCCAATTCCCCTAATCTTTTAAGTCCTTCTATGGAGTTTGCAGCACCTGCCACACCATTGCTTTTTTGCCTTACTGCAATGCTGTTTAGGGTAATGATCTCTTTACTGTTATTGCGATCCATCCAATCCACAATGGCATTGGTCATGTCATAGGTAACATTGGGGGGAACCACGAAATCTGATAGGAATAAAACCAGGTCATCAGCACTGTAGATTCTAAAGGGATGTATAGCAACCCCTCTGTAGAGAACTGCCAGTGGAGGGAAATATTTGGATTCTATATGTCCAATTTCTTTCATTTTCAGTTCTTCAACCAGAAGCCATCCCACAATATTGCCAATAAGCCCCAATTCTGGGGATCCTTCAATAACTGCTGCGTTTTCTACATCTTCGGATATTATTTTACAGCATTCCACTTCAGTTTCCACCATTTGCACCATCAGGGAGCACCCCCTGCTCCTCCTAAATTCTCACCAGTCTTGGCATCGATGTAGATTTCACCAACCTGGTTTCCATTCATCATCACTGGAACTAGGTACATCTGTTTCCCATTGGAAGTAATCAGTTTAGGAGTTCCTGCAGTAGCTCCTTCTTGTTTAATAAAATTCTGGGCAATGGATTTCGCTTTGGAAGAGGATATCACATTACTACTTCCTGATCCACTTGACTTGGAGCTGGACGATGTTGAAACACTGGATGCAGAACTTTGCTGACTCCCAGTGTCAGTTCCCACAGAATCACTGGACTGTTGGCTAGTATCAGGAGTGGTTGGTTTAACTGGTTGCCACAGTCCTTGAGTAGTGTTGGATATTTGGTAACCTGCAGCAGCCACACCAATAAGTAATACTATGACCACGGATACCAGGATTTTGGAGTCTATCATCAGATCACCTCTGGATTAACTTATCCATCCATAATTTTTTAGGTAATATAATTTATTCGATAATATTTAATTATTATCTAAATTTATTTTTAATTATAATCCTTTAATTAATTTCCTTTGATGTTATCCTTTGATTGTATATTTATCTAAGATTCTTAACTGTATTATGTTATTCCAAATATTAAATTTCAAGATTATTAATTCCATATTAAGTTTACAATTCTATATTAAGATTTTTAGGATTTATAATGTTATTGTATTCATATATTTATCTTAAAATTAACTATTTTATTCCATTAAAAAGAACTGAAAGCATTTTATTCATTTTCTTAACATTTAATGATTTTTACAGGAATTTCTATATTAGTTTGTAATGCTATTTAAATTTTTCATTTTAGTTTTTAAAGAAAAGCTTATAATAATATTTAAAAGTTAGAAATATTGATGTTCTTATATCAAAACTAAGAGGTGATACATTTGAGCGAAAAAATAGTTATATCGCCAACCTCACGACAGGAAGGACACGCAGAGTTGGTCATGGAAGTCGATGATGAAGGAATAGTAACCAAAGGCCGATACTTCAGTATTACTCCTGTTAGAGGTTTAGAAAAGATGGTAACTGGGAAAGCTCCAGAAACTGCTCCAGTTATGGTGCAGCGTATATGTGGAGTATGTCCAATACCTCACACTCTGGCTTCAGTAGAAGCTATGGATGACTCATTAGGTATTGAAATACCCAAAGCAGCTAGACAATTAAGAGAATTAACATTAGCAGCACACCACATCAACAGCCACGCCATACACCAATTTCTCATAGCTCCTGATGTTGTACCAGAAAACCTGTTCACAACAGCGGTGGAATCTGTTTCTGAGATTCGAAAAACTGCCCAGTACGTGGTGGACATGGTAGCTGGAGAAGGTATACACCCTTCCGATGTCAGGATCGGTGGAATGGCTGATAATATAAGCGAAGTCGCAAGGAAACGGCTTTATGCCAGGTTAAAACAACTAAAACCAAAACTAGATGCTCACGTTGAACTGATCATTGGTTTAGTAGCAGACAAAGGATTCCCGGAAGGTTTAGGTGTACATAATCAGGAAACCCTAGCTACTGATGTTCTTTATGGGGACAGGACCAAATTTGATTTGGACAGGTTCACTGAAGTAATGCCTGAAAGCTGGTACGATGATCCTGAAATAGCCAAAAGAGCTTGTTCAACCATACCTCTCTACGATGGTAGAAATGTAGAGGTAGGTCCAAGAGCAAGAATGGCTGAATTCCAGGGTTTCAAAGAAAGAGGTGTTGTAGCTCAACACGTAGCCAGAGCATTAGAAATGAAAACTGCTCTATCCAAAGCCATTGATATTTTAGGAGAACTAGACACTTCTGCTCCTGTAATGGCTGATTTTGATGTAACTGGAACCAATAAACTGGGAATTGGTGCTATTGAAGGACCACGTGGAATGGACGTACACATGGCCCAAGTAGCAAACGGTAAAACTCAGTTCTACAGCTGTTTGGTGCCAACCACTTGGAACATACCCACCATGGGACCAGCCACCGAAGGATTCCACCATGAATTCGGACCTCACGTTATCCGAGCCTACGACCCATGTCTGTCCTGTGCGACTCACATGATCGTAATTGACGATGAAGACAGGAGCATTCTCAAAGACGAGATGGTCAGGATTTAAGGGAAAAGCATGCCATACAGTGCAGAGATAATAGTGGTCGGATGCGGAAACATCCTTTTTGCGGATGACGGATTTGGACCAGAAGTGATAAAAGCACTTGGAGAATACTCTAAGGAAAACCCCTTACCAGATAATGTCATGTTAATCGATGCCGGTACCGGCGGACCTCACTTTGTCTTCAGTCTGCCTCATGAAGAATGGAAGAAGATGATAGTGGTGGATGTGGTACAGTTCGATGCAGAACCCGGCACAGTTCGTAAATTCAGTGTTGACGAAATACCCAAGGGTTCCTATGAAAACGTGCATTCGTGGCCTGTTAACCAACCATTACATGATTTAGCAGATGTTTGTGAAGTCATGGTAATTGGATGTAAGCCAGAACATATCTCTGCCCCCGATGTAGAAATGGGGTTAAGCAAAAGTGTGGAAGATGCCATTCCCAAGGCCATTGAGATGATACTAAAGGAAATAAGGGGTTAGTTGATGTCAATATTAGCCCGTATTAAATCGTTTTTAGGAATGGAGGCAAAACCTGACAAAGAAGCTTCACAAGAGGAGGTTGAAAAAGTGGCTGAAGAAAAAGCTAAACCAAGAATAGGATACATTCACCTGAGTGGATGTACTGGAGATGGAATGTCGTTAACAGAAAACTACGACATCCTAGCACCTTTACTAACAGATATGGTGGATATAGTATACGGACAAACCCTGGTAGACCTATGGGAAATGCCAGAAATGGACATAGCCCTGGTTGAAGGATCATGTTGTCTGCAAGATGAACACAGTTTACATGAACTCAAGGAAGTAAGGGAAAAAGCTGGCTTAGTAGTGGCCTTCGGGTCCTGCGCAGCAACCGGATGTTTCACCCGATATTCCCGAGGAGGACAGCAAGCACAACCATCACACGAATCATTCGTGCCCATTGCTGATCTGGTTAAAGTGGACCTGGCCATACCTGGCTGCCCACCATCACCAGAAATAATCGCAAAAACTGTAGTAGCTGCCATCAACGGTGACATGGATTACCTACAGCCAATGATGGACCTGGCCGGTTACACTGAAGCATGTGGCTGTGACCTGCAGACCAAAGTAGTGAACCAGGCTCTATGTATTGGATGTGGAACCTGTGCCATGGCCTGCCAGACCAGAGCCCTGAGCATGACCAACGGAAGACCAGAACTGAACAGCGACCGCTGTATTAAATGCGGAGTCTGCTATGTGCAGTGCCCACGAAGCTGGTGGCCTGCTGAAAGGATCAACCAGGATCTGGGGTTATAGGAGGTGAAAAAAATGGTATTAGGAACCTACAAAGAAGTTGTTGCAGCAAGATCAACTGACAAACAGATCCAAAAAATAGCCCAGGACGGAGGAATAGTATCCGGATTATTCTGCTATGCCCTTGATGAAGGATTAATCGACGGTGCCGTAGTAGCCGGACCCTCTGATGTCATGTGGAAACCAGAACCAATGGTAGCCATGACTTCTGATGAAATATTGGCTGCAGCTGGAACCAAATACACCTTCTCCCCAAACGTCTGGATGCTCAAAAAAGCAGTCAGACAGTACGGTCTGGAGAAAGTTGGAACCGTAGCCATACCCTGCCAGAGTATGGGAATCCGTAAAATGCAATCCTACCCATTCGGAGTAAGATTTGTAGCAGATAAAATAGCCTTAATGCTAGGTATTTTCTGCATGGAAAACTTCCCATACGAATCACTGAGGACTTTCATCTCAGAAAAAGCAGGTGTTGACTTCGACCTAGTGGAAAAATTGGACATAGGCAAAGGTAAATTCTGGATCAAAACTGCAGACCAGATGCTGACCATACCTCTCAAGGAAACCCACGGATACGAACAGAACGGATGCAAAGTCTGTCTGGACTATGTATGTGAATTAGCTGATGTATCCACTGGTTCAGTGGGAACCCCTGATGGCTGGTCCACAGTATTTGTCCGAACCGATGCTGGTGAAACAGTATTCAAACAGGCAGTTGAAGCTGGAGTCATTGAAACCAAATCCATGGATGATGTGAAACCAGGTTTAGGTCTACTTGAAAAACTGGCCACCGACAAGAAAACCAAAGCCATGAAAGTTATCGATGAACGCAAGGCCATGGGCCTGCCAGTACCTTTCAAAGGCAGCGGTGAAAAAGAAGACCCACTAGCAAATGTGTAAGGGATAAAAATCCCTACATTTTTCTATTTTTTTATAATTTTTCTAAATTCTAATAGCTCTTTTTCGGTTTACCTATAAACGATGTAAAATTGATTTATATGGTTAATTTATTCAATCAAAATGCATAAATTCTCTTTTCATACCTTAAAATTATTTAATAATGGTTTTTTAAAAGCATTTCTAATTAGAATGCCTATGCCGATTATCAGTTCGTAATGTTTTCTTAATTAGGTAAGTGATGTTTAAAATCAAAAAATTTAGGAGGGGATAATAACAAAAATTAACAACGAAGATCATAGGGGGAATTTTAATGGATATGATTTTTGCAGTTGCAGGGGCTATGTTTTTAGCATATGCTGGAATTTTAATGATCTACTATCATATGCGTTTAAAAGAAAGGCATGAAAAAACATCGAAACTCATGCTTAATGGTGTCACCAGCTTCAGACGAGGGGTTTACGAGAAAGCACTGGCCTATTTCAAAATAGCATATCAACATTCCGAAAAGATCAAGGACTACCCTACCATGGCTGAAGCCCTTTATCACATGGGCCTGGTCTACCAGGAACAGGATGAAGTTGAAAATGCAGTGGTCATGTTTCACGCAGCTGCAGAAATTTATAATGAAATAAATGATGCTGCGGGTGTTGAAAAATCAAATAAAGCAGCAGATTCTTTAAAAAGTTAAAAAATTTTTTTGGATCTATCCTTTTTCAAGTCAGGGCAGGGTTTGATGGGCCTATTTTTTTTTTTAAAATGAGGCTTATTCGGTTAGTATGGTGCAGCCATCTACCTCTACAATAACTGTATGTTCTGCCTGAGCTACCCTAGCACCGCTCTTCTCACGAAGCACATGATAAGGATAAATTGCCCGTGATGATATAAGCTGACGCATGGCCAGATTAACTTGCCTTAAATTGGAACTTTCTTCCAACCATCTCTGAGCGAAAGGAAGACTCCTGTAATCTTTTTTTATGAGATCCAGTAACTTCCTGGACTGAACCAGGCGTAATGGGCGGTCTCTCAAGAAGCGGAAAATATAGGTGGGGGCCATGTCCCCGACCATTCCCACACCATCAGTTACAAAAGGTTCAATAGCCAGAACATCCCCCTCTTCTAATTTATGCGAATTATTTTCTTTGACATTGGGTATGGATAATCCTGAATGCAGAATCCACTGATCCATACTGTGACCAGTTAAATTGGCCACTGGATAAAGACCCTGAGAATTAACATATTCTTCAACAGCCGCACCAATTTTTCCTAACTCAGCACCTGCTCGAATGCTGCTTATGGCTACTTGAAGGGCTTCATTAGCAGTTTCAATCATTTCCATCTGTTTTTCAGGAGTATAACTTTTATCTCCTGATTGGAAAGGACCTTCACCAGATCCGATCATCACTGTGATGGCGGAATCTGCTATAAAACCTTCCACATGGGCTCC